>JAILMB010000043.1 GCA_024692825.1 Lachnospiraceae bacterium
TTTGTTTAAACTCCATTGGGGCTCTATTAATAAGGCTCTTGGCCCATCCCCTGTCATTCGATGTAGGACTGTGGAGGAGGGAAGAATGCCTTCGCATTCTACAATAAAATCCGAGTATTCTTCTAATGACATGACCGGGAAAGGACAGGATTGATACTCTCGTCCAATGTCAGTATTCTTTAGAATCTGCAGATTTTGTATTTTGATTCCTGCTAAAGTAGGAGAAAGGTTGGATAAATATGAAATCGTCTCAAGCATCTCTTCTATTGTTTCTCCAGGTAATCCAATAATTACATGGACTATAACAGGAATATGAAGCTTGCTTAGGTTGTGGTAGGCTTCTTCAAATACGGATAAATCATAGCCTCTTCGAATACGTTTTGCAGTTGATTCGTGAATCGTTTGAAGTCCAAGTTCTACCCAAACCGGCTTTTGTTGCTGTATTTCGTCAAGCATGTTTAAAATATCCTTTCCTAAACAGTCAGGGCGTGTTCCAATGGATAAGGCTACAATATCTTCTGGCTGTATTGCCTCTAAATAGAGGGTCTTTAAACGCTTTGAATCGCCGTAGGTGTTAGTGTAGGATTGGAAATAGGCAATGAATTTTTTGGCATTGGTTTTTCCTGCAATACGCTGTTTGGCTTCTTCTAATTGTTCACAAATAGGGCGATAGGAAGAGGCAAATTCTCCAGAACCTCCCTCCGAACAAAAAGTACAGCCTCTGGTATCTATTTTTCCATCTCGATTGGGACAAGAACATCCCGACGAGAGGGAAAGTCGGTACACTTTTTCTCCAAATTCTTGTTTTAAATAATCGGAAAGATCTTGCATAGTCGCTCCCTTAACTTTTTACATTCTTTGTAGATAATATCATAAAAAAATATATTGGGAAATTTTACTTTGAATTTACGATTCGTCTTTATGCTATAGAAAATAATAGAAGAAAGAGGGTATTTCACATGAAAAAAGTATGTGTCATTACTGGTGGCGGAAGTGGTATGGGACTTGCTGCTGCAAAATATATGCCAAAGGATAAAATTATCATTGTTTCTGGAAGAACAATGTCAAAGCTAGAAGGAGCTGTAAAGGAGCTTGAAGAAGCAGGATATGAAGCTTTTGCCCATACCTGTGATACATCAGATAGAGAGTCGGTAAAGGCGTTAGCAGAATATGCAGCCTCTTTGGGAGAAATTACAAATGTAATTAATGCAGCTGGATTGTCACCGGCTATGGCGGATCCGGAAAAGTTGCTTCGGGTAAATGCTCTTGGAACGGTTTATGTAAATAAAGAATTTTCAGCTAGAATGAATGAAGGAAGTGTGATTGTAGATGTATCATCAAATTCTGCCTATGTGCTTCCAAAATTTATGATTAATAAGAAGACCTATGCCTTGGCAGAAACAAATGAAGATTTATTCTTAAAAAAATCATTGAAACTTTGCAGGTTGCCAAAGGATGAATATAATAAGTCTGGATTTGCATATGCCTTATCTAAAAATTTTGTCGTATGGTATGCACAGCATTGTGCCTTTGGATATGGTCTAAAGGGAATCCGTGTTTGCAGTCTGAGTCCTGGACTTATTGCAACTGATATGGGGAATAAGGAAGCAAATGCGGGAGGAGATATGTTACAATATACGGCAGAGAATAGAATGGGGACACCAGAAGAGTTAGGATATGCCATCGCAACAGTAGCGGATGAGCGCAATGGTTATCTGGCTGGTGTTGATATTTTAGTGGATGGTGGTGCTACGAATGGTAAGAATTTCCACTAACTAGAATCTAAAATAGCCATAATATACCCGCTTTAGATATTTAATCAAAGCATAGCTAATTTCAATATGAAATATCTAAAATGGGTATTTTTCGCTTTCCCCCTTCATGTTAACCTTGATTCAAGAATTAAGAAAAAAGGAGGTTTTTATGGGGGAAATAAAAACGCAAAAAGGTTTATTGGAAGGTGCATTTCGCTCCAAGTTTTGGGATACGAAAGCGAAATCCGATGATGTAACAAAAAGTGAAAGAATCCTAGGTTATTTAGTTGGTCCTTTTGGTGTAATGCTATTACAATCTATCGTTAATAGTTATTTTAACCAGTACTTAACAGATGTCCTTGGGTTTACGGCAGAAAAGGGGTTATGGATTGCTGGATTCATGGTAGCTTTCCCCTTGTTCTCAAAATTAATTGATGCATTAACAAATGTCTTTATGGCAAAGCTTTTAGATAGAACCACTTGTAAACAAGGAAAGCTTCGTCCCTGGTTTATTTTATCTTTGCCAATCATTGTAGTCAGTATTATTATGATGTTTGCAGTTCCAGAGATGGGACCAAACGTACAGGCAATTTGGATAGTTATTTCCTATAACCTATTTTATTCTGTAGGTTATACTATGTGGTACATGGCCTAT
The DNA here is from genome assembly GCA_024692825.1 of Lachnospiraceae bacterium. Lineage (GTDB taxonomy): Bacteria > Bacillota > Clostridia > Lachnospirales > Lachnospiraceae > JAILEN01. The sequence continues at coordinate 2,410 of JAILMB010000043.1, forward strand.
GAAATGTCAGCTGCTCTATCTACTAGAAATGTTAAACAACGTTCTGGAAACTCTATGGCCGGACAGATTACTAAGAACATTGGTACAGGAATTATTTCCATTACCTTCCCTATGATTCTTACAGCTGTTTGTAGCGCAGTAGGTGGGGATAATAAGCAAGGCTACTTATTATGTATGGCTATCATCTGCTGTATTGCAGTCCCTCTAACCTTCTTACAGTATTTCTTTACAAGAGAACGTATTACGGAAGAGAGAAGAAATAGCGGTACAGATAATGAAGAAGAAAAGAAAATTGTTGAAGCTCCTTTTGGAACTCAGCTGAAAGCTTGCTTAAAAGATAAATATTGGGTAATGTTTATCTTGATGATTTTAGTTTACCAGGTATTGAATGCGTTAAAGAGTGTATCTCAGGTTTATTATGCAGGCTGGGTAGTGTCTGGAAATGCCTATGGTGAATATGATGTCATTCAAGCGAAGTTTACAATGACAGCTATGGCTCCAGTGGGACCGATGCTATTTGTTATTCTTCCGCTGATTAAGAAGTTTGGACGTACTAAGATGATTATCGTTGGTGGTATCATAGCTTTGGCAGGTGGTTTAGCTGCTTGGGCAAATCCAGGACATACTCTTCCAGTATATTTAGGAACTGCACTTTCTGGTGTAGGTGCTATGGCATATGTATATACCATGATGAGCTTTACTGGTGATGCGATTGATCATGTAGAATACTCTCAACGAGTTCGTGTAGAGGGTGTAACGGCGGCTCTTGTCGGATTTATGCATTCCCTTGCAAATGGTATGGGACAGGGGCTCTTTAACCTAGGTCTTATGGTTTCCGGTTATCAGACACCAGAAAAAATTGGTGAGTCAGCAGATGGTGTAGCACTATTTGCAGATCAGAGCGCAGGAGCAACCAATTGGATTAACTTCTCTTATCAGGGAGCCATTACATTAACAGCACTTTTATTCTTGGTATTGTTTATATTCTTCTTTGATATTGAAAAAGTAATGCCTAAGGTTACAGAAACTTTGAAACAAAGAAAGGCTGAATCCTTGGGAGAATAAGAAAAGGATTTCACACATGAGTGTTGTTTTAATTTTTCAAAGAATGTTAATGTTATTAGCCATGATGGCTTTAGGATATGTAGGATTCAAAGTAAAATGGATAGATGATCATAGCTACTCCAAATTATCTGCTATCGTTGTTAATATTTTTAATCCTGCATTAGTGATTAACGGTGCACTTGCTGCTACGGCAGCAGGTGACACCGATTTTTCGGTTGTAAAGGAAAATTTGATTTTCGTAGCGATTTATTTTGCTGTTGTGATTGTAGTTAGTGTGCCAATATCTAGAGCTTTAGCGATGGATGAAAGTCAGAGAAACGGCTTACAACTGATGACGATTTTTTCCAACGTTGGATTTATGGGAATACCAGTGATATCTGCAATTTATGGAAAAGGCTCTATTATTTATGTAACCTTTTATATCCTGGCTTATAACTTTATTTTGTATACCTTAGGTACATGGATTGCACAGAAGAATCTGCCTAAGGAGGAGAGAAAAGGTGGGATATCAGGGCTTATTAATGTAGGTACAATTTGTTCTCTTATAGCAATTATTGTGTTTAGCTTTGATATAAAAGCGGGAGAAAATGTGGCAGGATTTTTTGACTATGTAGGAAATGCGACGATTCCTTTATCCATGATAATTATTGGTGCTTCTGTGGCAAAAATCCCAATCAGAGAAATCTTTCAGGGAGTCCGAATTTATTTGTTTTCTTTTGTAAAACTACTAGTGATTCCAATTGTTATGAGTTTTTTATTTAAGGGATTGGCTCATTATGATATTGTTTTTGGAATCTTTATCATTATGTTCTCTATGCCGGTTGGTAGTGTTATTACCATGCTGATAAAAGAATACGGAGGAGATGAAAGCTTTTGCTCCAGAGCCACAATAATTACTACTTTATTATCGATTATTACAATTCCTGTTGTTGGAATGTTTTTATAATGCAAAAACACCCTATCCTTTGCTATGTAGATTCGTACATATCCAAGGGATAGGGTGTTTTATATTATTTTAGGAGTTATTTTTTATGAGTTTCTCTGTAATACGCTGGAGATTCTCCTGTTTCTTCTTTGAAAACCTTTGAAAAAAAGTTTCGATTACCGAAGTGTAGTTGAGAGGATATTTCCTGAATATCCATATCGGTTGCTGTTAGTAAAAATGAAGCCTGCTCAATACGAGTCTTTTTAATATAAGAGTTAATACTCATATTTACTTCACTTTTAAACTTTTTAGACAGGTAGTATTTACTATAACCAATTTTCTCGGAAAGATATTCAATGCTTAACGGTTCGTCTGGATGTAATTCAATATAGCTGATACAATTATGGATTTCTTTGGAGTAATGTTTTTTATCCTTTTCCATATGAACGCGATGAATTAAATCCTCAAAGAGACGGTTGGTAATGGATAAAATCTCCACAGTGGTTTTTGCAGAACGTAGATTTTTTATATACATAGTACCAGTAGTATAAGCATTATCAGGAGTTAGCCCTCCATCAATGGCAGCACGAATACAAAGACCACAGAAGATGGTTGCATACTGAATTGCCATTTGTACGTTGTTAGAACCAATCCCTTGAAATTGATGCAGGATGGTAGCGGCAGACATGGTCTTATTCTTGAAATAAATATCTCCTTGTCTTACTAAATTCAGCATTCCATTTTCCATGTCATAGTATCCGGCGTAAGAAAAATCAGAAGCTCGTTCTTTATTTTCTACAGATTTATCAAAGTCTAAAATTGTAATATTTGATGGTTTTAAATACTCCCGATGGACACAGTAATGAAGCATTAAAGTGTCCTTAATGACTTCCGTGGCAGGAAGGATAGGGAGTTTTTCTAAGTATTTTACCAGATGGGGTTTCCATTTTTCTTTGATATTTCGATTGATGCGGATTGCTTCCATATCGTCTTCGGAAATAGCAGTAGTCATAACAGGCCCAATGGTGTAGAAACATTGTAGTTGATCGAATTCATCTTTTTTAAAAACTACACTCCACATAAGGCCGTAATCGCCAATAATTATAAGAGGAGTATAGTTATTCGCTCCAAATGCTATGGCATCTTCTATATGTTTTGAATTTCGAAACATAGTATCATAAACGGTCCCGGTAGAATTAGAAAAAACTAAACTACCGGAAGAGTTATACTTTGAAATTACAATCTTTCCGTTGCAGTGCAAAAGATCTGAAAAAAACTTTACTGTATCATCAGTAGTTGCACTATCAGGGGAAAATATGGGCTGTACATATGACTCCTTCATGGATTTACCTCCTATTTATTCGTCAATATAGTTCCATTCGGATGGATCGCTCCAGCCTTTTTCGCCAAGGAATTTTTCCAATGGAAGCTTTTTGATTTCTTCAATCGGCATAGTTGAATTTGTGAGTTTAGCAAATCCGCTTGTGGTTTCGACTGCACCGAAGCGATCCTTCTCTGTTAATTGATTAATCATAGGCTCGTCAGCCAAGAAACGTCTCACATTTTCTTTTATAATTTCAATGCTTCGCTTAGAACGATTTGGCACTTGTGGAGTAGAATGTGGTGTAATGTATACATTAGGCATTCTCCATAGTGGATGATCTGAAGGAAGAGGCTCTTCCTCACAAACATCTAAGCCGGCACCACTGATTTCTCCTTCTTCTAACGCTTTTACCAAAGCGGGAGTATCGATTAATCCACCTCTGGACATGTTTACAATAAAGCTGTCTTTTTTCATTTTTTTGAAGGTATCGGTGGAGAACATATGGTATGTTTCATCATTTAAAACAACTGTTAAGATAATGAAGTCACATTCTGCTAACATCTCATCGATAGTATCTCCATCATTACCAACATATTTATGGTCGATGAAATCATATCCTTTAATAGGAAATTTATCGAAAGCATAGATTTCCATGTCGAATCCACGAAGGCGATCAGCAACCATTTTACCGTTGTTTCCCATTCCGATAATACCAACTTTTCTGCCGTACATACCTTTCCATTTGTTAGATCCTTCTACACCCCACTGACCTTTTTCCTGAGCGGCTAAAAGTTCTTTTGTATGGTAGCAGGATTGCATCATAAAGTAGATACAATGTTCTGCTAAAACAGGAGCACTACGTCCTGCGGCACCAGTAACAATTAAATCTGTTGCAAATACTTCATCTCTAGCGGAACCATTTAATCCTGCGTGGTCGCAAGCAATCCATTTTAAAGTTTTGCTATGTAGCATGCAATTATCTACGTCCCCCAAAATAATTGCAACATCTGCATCTTCCAATTCTTTTGTGATTTTTTCTTTGTCATAAAAATCCACATATACAAAATCTGAATTAGGAAATACATTACGAAGTGCGTGATAATTTTCTTTGTTGTACCATACGGTAGATACTACTTTTTTTATTTCTTTCATTTTCTTCTCCTTTCAAGAAATTCCTTAATTTCATTATATGGACGGATAAGAAAACTGTTATATCTGTATTATACAATATATATCTATTTTGACAAAATTATAGTGTCGAAGCGAAAACAGATATAAAAAAATGATGCTAGATATATAACAAAAAGAAACTTTTTCTATAATTATAATCAAGATAAATATTTCCCGAAAGGGTGAAAAGGAGAAGCGTATGGAAGACAAAATGTGGTGGGAAACCCACCCTTGGAGAATGGTACAAACCAATCTTCGAGAAATTGATATGGAGAATATGGATGCAGAAGCCTTTGCACAAAGTCTCAAAAACTATCATGCAACTGTAGTGACCTTAAACGCTGCTGGAATTATTGCAGACTATGAGTCAAAACTTCCTTATCAAAAAAATTGTGAGTACTTACATGGGGATTCTTTAAAGGAAGTATTAGAAGCATGTCATAAGAGAAATATTCGTGTCATTGCGCGCTGCGATTTTACAAAACTTCCAAAGGAAATCATAGAAAATCATCCAGACTGGGCTTATCGTGACAAAGATGGAAATATGTTAGAGTACAATGGGTTTGTACAAACGTGTATTAACGGGGAGTATCAGCAACACAAGGTAATGGAAATCCTTTCAGAGGTGTTTTCTAATTTTGATTTCGATGGATTGTTTTGCAATATGAGTGGAGTGGTTGTAATGGATTACGATTTAAATATCCATGAACCCTGCCACTGTGAAAATTGTAAAAAAATGTTTAAAGGTGCTATGGGAATGGATATCCCAGATTCCTTTGGAAAACGTGATGCAGTCTTTGGAGCCTATATGGGATTCATTAATGGCTGTGCAAGAAAACAGAAACAAAAAATGTACGAATCTGTGAAGCAAATTCGCCAGGATATTGCAGTAAACGGATTTGATTACTTTAGAACGGAATGTAATCAGGATATAAATCATTTGCCTTGGGTATATGATGCAGCTGCTAATTCAAGAAGACTTGCAGGTAGAGACAGAAGAAAGGTAGTAGATGATGCATCTGCTGTATATATGGGATTTCAATATCGACACACGGGAATTTCAACAGGTCTTTTGGAAATCCGACAGTGGCAGAATTTAGTTTATAACGGAAGACTTTCTGTTTACACACTTGGAACAATGGAGAATAAAAAAGATCCTTCATCAGTTCTTGCTTCCAAAAATGTATTTGAATTTTTTGAAAAGAATGAATCTCATTACATGGATCATAGCTCTGCCGCAAAAGTTCTTCTGCTAGCAAAACCTTTGATGGGTAGAAATGATCCTGAACAGGACGGACTAACAGAACTATTGAGTCAGTGTCATATTCCTTTTGATGAGGCGAGATTAAGTGATTTTTCTGTAGAGGAACTTAAGAATTATGAAGTGGTAGTTATGGCTGATGTGTCAGATATTCCTGAGGAATTAGCAAAGGCCATTGATTCATATGTGGAAGCTGGTGGAAAGATTTTTGCTACAGGAAAAACCGCATGCATGAATCGAAGAAGACAACTACTAGAAGCGCCATCATTAGCCTCTTTTGGACTTGAAAAAGTAGAAGAGGTAAAACAAGTGAAATCTTCTATTTTAGAATTTTCAAAAGAAGATGAAGAAATCTTTTTGAACTGTAAAGAAGAGAAAATCGGAAATATTATTCCGTGGAATAGCTTTGTGACAGGAACTTTAAAAGAGGGAACGAAGGGATATTTACATCTTATCCCAGAACAGCCATTTGGACCTCCGGAGATTTGTTATGAAAAAGAAGTGACAGATTATCCTGGAGTAGTGGAATATTCTTATGGAAAGGGAAAAACAGTTTTTGCACCGTTTGAATTAGGAACGTTCTATTACGAGTTTGGATATGAAAATTCTTTCCTTTTCTTTAAAGATATAATGGAAGGACTGTTTGAACAAAAGGAACTAGTGAATACTTCTCCAATGGTGGAAGTGGCGATTACAGAAGATGAAAATGAGTGGATAATTCATTTGATAAATCTTTCAGGTTGCTTTGGTAAACATTATTTTAAACCACTAGAATTTAAAAATATTGAAGTTAACTTTAATGGAGATGGAAAAGAAATTTGCACCTTAAATGGTGGAAAGATAGAGAAAACATCAACAAAAATCACGTTGGATGTTTTAGATACTTATGAAGCAATTATTATTAAAAAGTAAAGAAAAGAGGTAAAATTATGAAAATTGGATTTATTGGTCTTGGAATTATGGGAAAGCCTATGGTAAAGAATATTATCAAAGGTGGTTATACTGATGTTTTAGTAAACGGAAGACATCAGGATGTATTAGATGAACTTGCAGAGTGTGGCGCAAAGTCAGCAACCTATGAAGAAATTGGTAAAAACTGTGATGTTGTTATGACTATGCTTCCTAATTCTCCTCAGGTGGAAGAAGTAATGCTTGGAGATGAAGGTGTGGCTTCTTACATGAAAGAAGGCTCTGTATTTATTGATATGAGTTCTATCAACCCTGTAGTTAGTAAGACAATCGCAGAAGAGTTAGCAAAGAAAAATGTAGAAATGTTAGATGCTCCAGTTTCTGGTGGAGAGCCAAAAGCCATTGACGGAACACTTAGTTTCATGGTTGGAGGTAGTGAAAAATTAGTAGAAGAGTATACACCACTTTTATCTACCATGGGCTCATCTGTAGTTCGTTGTGGCGAGGTGGGGGCAGGTAATACTACAAAGCTTGCAAATCAGATTATTGTAGCATGTAATATTCAGGCTCTTTCAGAAGCTTTAACTTTAGCAAAGAAAGCCGGTGTGGATCCAAACCTTGTATTTGCAGCAATTCGTGGAGGATTAGCAGGTTCTACAGTTATGGATGCTAAAGCACCTATGATGTTAAGCGGAAATGATAAACCGGGATTTAAGATTGATTTACATATTAAGGATTTAAATAATGCAATTAACTGCGCTCATACCGTTGGTTCTCCAGTTCCTATGACAGCAGAAGTTATGGAAATTATGCAGTGGTTACATGAACATGATGGCGGAAACAAAGATCATAGCGCAATCGCTCAGTATTATGAATTCCTTACAGGGGATAAATTAGGAGAATAAATGAATCAAAAATTACGTCAGGATGCAAATCAAATTATTGAAAAAGCGATTTCTGCGGTGAAACCAGAAGAGGCAGTGAAACGTGCCCTAAAAGATGTTACGTTTTCGGGGGATGTTTATATTGTCTCTGTTGGTAAGGCGGCTTATACTATGGCAGAAGCAGCTTCTAAAATGATAAGTTACAAAAAGGGAATCGTGATTACAAAATACGATCATGTATTTGGAAGTATTCCAAATGTAACTTGCTATGAAGCTGCTCACCCTACGCCAGATGAAGCTGGGGTTCATGCTACGAAGGAAGTGCTTAAAATGGTCTCTGAGTTAAAAAAAGAAGATACTGTTTTATTTTTACTTTCCGGTGGTGGTAGTGCTTTATTTGAAGATCCTTTGGTTTCTTTAGAAGAACTTCAAGATGTCACAAAACAGCTTTTGGCATGCGGTGCAGATATTACAGAAATGAATGCTATTCGAAAGAGACTCTCTAAGGTGAAGGGAGGAAAGTTTGCAAAAGCTATCGCTCCTGCAAAGGTGTATTCTGTAATTCTTTCTGATGTGTTAGGTGATCCGGTGGATATGATTGCCTCAGGACCAACAGCCCTAGATGAAGCTACCTGCGAAAAGGTAGATCAAATTGTTAAAAAACATGGGGTAAAAATGACGGATGGTGTAAAAAATGCACTTTCACAGGAAACTCCAAAAGAGATTACAAATGCTACAAATGTAGTTATTGGTAGTGTACGTCAGCTTTGCCATGCAGCGGAAAAATGCTGTCTTGAGTTAGGGTATGAACCAGAGTATCTAGGGGATACTTATGATAAAGAAGCAAGAGATCTAGGAGAGAAACTAGGATCTATGGCTCTAAAAAAAGTAAATGATAGAAAGAAAGCAATTATTATTGGTGGAGAAAGTGTAGTTCATTTAAAAGGAAATGGACTTGGGGGACGAAACCAGGAGATTGCTGTAGGCGCTATTGAAAAGATTGCAGGCCATAAGAATATCGCTGTGTTTAGTGTAGGATCCGATGGAACAGACGGACCTTGTGATGCAGCCGGTGGGTATGTAGACGGCGATACAAAGTCGGCATTAGAATCCAAAGGAATAGAATGGAAGGCTATGCAGGAAAATAATGATTGCTATCATATTTTAGAGGCATGTGATGGTCTTATTATTACAGGTCCTACAGGCACCAACGTAAATGATGTATCGGTGGTATTAATAGATGAAAGTTAAGATGATATTGGAAGGGAAGCCTTTTCAAACAGAATTTGGAATTGTTGGATATTCTTCTGTAACTTTAATTCAGATAGATGGAAGAAATATCCTGTTTGATACTGGTTTAAAGGGATGCGCTCTTCATTTAAAAGAGGCTCTAAAAAAAGTAAATGATAGAAAGAAAGCAATTATTATTGGTGGAGAAAGTGTAGTT
>JAILMB010000048.1 GCA_024692825.1 Lachnospiraceae bacterium
GGATTATGCTATAATTCATTTCAGATTTAGGCGGGTAGGCCCAAGGGGCTAGTTAGGGGAAAAAAATCTATCTACCATGATGAGGAAGAGGGAGTAATTAACTATGTCAGATATTGCACTGCATACCGACGGGCCAAGTTCCGTTACATGTATTTCGAACAGTTTCATAGATCACTATATGGCTGAAGCCAATGGTGAGTATGTAAAAATATATCTATATTTACTTCGTTGTCTTGGAAAAGACGACATCGATTTTTCCATTTCGACAATCGCACAGCACTTAGGTCATACAGATCTAGACGTAAAACGAGCCCTACAATATTGGGAGGCCCGTCACTTGTTGCGCCTTGAGTACGATTGGAATCAGCAGTTAGTAGGCATCTGCCTGGTGGATGCTACACCTGTCCCTATGACAGCATTGCAGGCATCTAACATGCAAGGAGCTTCTACAGTACCACCTGCTACTATTTATAACGTTGCAGCTGCAGCAGACAATACCCAAAGTTTTTCTACTTCTGCAGTTTTGTCTTCTTCACCTGTACGAGCTAATTCTGCAGCTTTATCTTCTGCATCTGTACAAGCTAGTTCTGCTGCTTTATCCGCTGCACCTGCGCATCCAACATCTAAGAACTACACTTCAGATGAATTATCTGTTTTCAATAACAATAAAGAAGTCAAAGATCTTTTGATGTTGGCTCAATGTTACTCAGGAAAGCAGCTTACACAAAACGACATGAATACCATCGTATTTTGGTATGATGGACTTTCTATGTCTCCAGAATTAATCGAGTATTTGATTAACTACTGTGCATCAAACGGCCACAGCAAGTTAAATTATATGAATAAGATTGCTCTTTCATGGGCAGACCAAGGCATTACTACCTTGGCACAGGCAGAACTTAGTATGGTTCAGCACTCAGAAAGCTACCACGCTGTTGTGACTCATTTAGGCCTTGGAACTCGTGCACTTAATCCTGCTGAGCTTTCTTATTTGAACACCTGGACAAAAGAGTATGGATTTTCCGCAGACTTAATCGGTGAGGCTTGTTCTAGAGCAATGCTTCGCGGAACCAATGCTCCAATGAAATATGCAAACCGTATTTTAGAAGATTGGCACAACAACAATGTTTCTTCTATAAAGGATGTGGAAGCATTGGACGCAGAACATGCAAACCGTGTGGCTGCGCAAAAGACAGTTGCTGCTACCAAAGTAAATCGTCCTACAAGAGCCCATAACTTTGATGAGCGTACCGATACTGATTGGGAAGCATTAGAGCTTGCACTCTTGCAGAAAAAATAAGGAGGATTTTATGGGACTGACTACATCGGAATATGATTCTCTTATGCGCGAATATGAAGAACGACGTCTTTATAACGAAGATGTGATTCGAAACCGTCGTTTGGAACTGGAGAAGAAATTACCGGAATACTTTGAACTTGATCAAAAGATTTCTGCCGCTAGCATGGACTATTTTCACAGTCAGCTTGGCAAGAATAAAATGTCAAAGGAAGAATTACATAAGACCATAGCTGGCTTTACAAAAGAGAAAGAATCTCTTTTAGAAAAAGCCGGTTATCCTTCAAATTATCTAGACCCGATTTACGATTGTAAAGATTGTAAAGATACCGGTTATGTGGATGGCGAAAAATGTCACTGTTTAAAGCGTGCCATTATTAATGCCATGTACCCACACACCAATTTATCTAACAAATATAACAACGTTTCTTTTGAGGAATTTTCCCTGGATTATTACGCAAAAACTGACGCAAATGAGAAAACGAAAATGAGTTCTTTCGATTATGCTAAAAATGCTTTGGAATATTGTAAAGATTTTGTGAATAATTTTAATTCTACAGGTGGTAATATTCTTTTATATGGGAAAACAGGCCTTGGCAAGACTTACCTGTCTACCTGCATTGGTCTTGAGCTTCTCAAAAAGGACTATTCTGTTCTATATTTAACTGCAACTCAACTACTGGATGTATTTGAGCGAAAGATGAAAGATCGCAGTAGTTCCTATCGAAAGGACTATGATTTACTTACAGACGTAGACCTATTGATTATTGACGATTTGGGAACGGAATTTCAAAATTCCTTCAACATTCCAAATGTTCTGGATTGCATTAATAACCGTATTATGCAAAACAAGTCTACGGTCATTTCTACCAATTTAGATTTACCGGATTTACAGACTTATTACACCGAACGATTCTTTTCAAGAATCTGTGAAAATTACAAACTGTTGCATTTAACAGGCAAAGACATTCGTATCCAAAAAAATTTATAATATAGTATTCACAAATGGAGGACATTAAAAATGCCACGCAATGACGAAACTCTTGCAACAAAGAAACCAGTTGCTCCTTTGGGTATCATTCCTTTGGAGTCAATCGCAGATATTGGTCAGAAAGTTGATCAGTATTTATCACAGTGGAGAGCTGATAGAAACAGCGATCATCTAGATGATATTACAAAGTCTAGTTATCGCAGCGGATCTTACATCGTAAGTGCTAAGGTTCCAAGATTTGGTTCAGGTGAAGCAAAAGGTCAGATTTCTCAATCTGTTCGTGGTCTTGATATTTATATCATGACTGATGTTACAAACTACAGCTTAACCTACAAACTTTGTGGTGAAATCAATCACTACTCACCAGATGATCATTACGCAGATTTAAAGCGTATCATCGCAGCAATCGAAGGAAAGGCAAATCGTATTACCGTTATCCTTCCTTTCTTATATGAAAGTCGTCAGCACAGAAGAAGTTCAAGAGAGTCTTTAGACTGCGCGATTGCATTACAGGAATTAATCGCTATGGGCGTTGATAACATTATCACCTTTGACGCTCATGACCCTCGTGTTCAGAATGCAATTCCTTTGAACGGATTTGAAACTGTTCAGCCAGCATATCAGTTCATTAAGGGAATCTTAAAGAACGTAAAAGACCTTCAGATTGATAACGATCATTTAATGATTATTTCTCCTGATGAAGGTGGTACAAACCGTGCCGTTTATATGGCATCTGTACTTGGTGTTGATATGGGTATGTTCTACAAACGTCGTGATTATTCTCAGATCGTTGACGGAAGAAACCCTATCGTTGCTCATGAATTCTTAGGAAGCTCTGTAGAAGGAAAAGATGTTATTATCGTAGATGACATGATTTCTTCCGGAGAAAGCATGATCGACGTTGCTAGAGAGTTAAAGAAGAGAAAAGCAAACCGTATCTTTACAGTTGCTACTTTCGGTCTCTTTACAAGTGGTATGGAAAAATTCGATAAGGCCGTTGAAGAAGGCTTAATCTACAGAGTCGTTACAACAAACTTAACTTACCAGACTCCTGAACTTCTTTCTCGTCCTTACTACATCAACTGCGATATGAGCAAATATATTGCATACATCATTGATACTTTAAATCATGACTGCTCTATTAGCTCATTACTTGATCCTTACGAAAGAATCGAAGCTTTGGTAAACAAGTATCGCGACGGTGAATACTAAACTATAAAACATGAGGGATACATATCAAATGTATCCCTCTTTTTTTATCCTCTTTTCAATTTTCCTAATTATGATAAAAGTTCTTTTTAATGCACAGATTTCATTTTCTATTTTACTTCTATGTTTAATTCACGAGATAGGAAATAAATACATTTCCCTGGCCGGAAAATAGTTTTGTTGCATCTTCCATGCCAATCTTTTTGTTTGCTCCCGTAGAAGGATCAAAGACAGTAATGTTTAATGCATCATAGCCTACGATGAGGTAAGCTTCATTTTCTCCAATTCTAGCGTATACAGGATTTCCTAAGTAAACATAATAAAGAACCTGTGACAGGCTGCATCCTGTTAAATCAAGAACGGTGCAATCTGTAAGCGTTGATGACAGGATGGAAAGTGGTGTCTGGCCTTGAGCTAGGAGCTCATTTACTTCTACGTTTTCACCCTGTAATACCATCATAGCACTTAGACACTGTGCCTGGGAGTTTGCATCTGTATCGGAGCTTCCTACAGAGATGCCTGAGATTGTGGCCTTTGTGGAGCCTTTTCCTCGCTTCCAGATATAGTGCTGGTTAGAATCTACTACAATACCCATTTGCGCATCTGCTGCAATAATGGCTTTTTGTACGTTACTTCCTGCGAAAATAACATTACTTCCTACGTAAGCAAAGTATTTTTCCTCTCCCTGACTTACGGAAATAGAAATATTCATCTTTTCTCCAGCAAGAGCGGTACTTGCATTGGTATAGGAGTAGTTTACAGTTTTATCTGTTTCGGTCATGGTAATTTGAAGCACCTGACCCAAATCACTGTCGCTCTTATAGCTTACAGCAACTTCCTTATTAATCTCACCGGAAGTATTTCGAATAGTATCTTCTTCCGCTGTTACATAGCCGTCGTCTTGCTTTTGTACTCGTTCCAATAAAAGAGTTGTGGAATCCTTTGTGGCAGATAACACATAGTAACCACTCTTTTGATACTCTTTTAAAACTTCTCCGTTTTGATCATCCACCTGCTGAATTACAAGTTTGTACATTGGATAAATCTCTGATCCGGCAGCATCTGTGGAGACGTCGCTTTCCTTTACATATCCATATACAAAATCTTCATCGATGAAATCCACCGGACGAAGGCACTCACCAGAAGG
>JAILMB010000071.1 GCA_024692825.1 Lachnospiraceae bacterium
TTTTTCTGAACGCCACCGTAAACGATTCCGTACTTTGTTACATCCATAGGTTCAGATAAAAAGCATGAAGACACATCAGATACCAAATCTTTTCCCTTTGTATTAGGAAGAGTCTTATACTTTGTTCCATAGATTGTGTTGTTTTCACAAATGTATACATAGTCCATATCATCTGTAATTGCCAAATCCGAACAATCAGGAATATAAGAGAATGTCTTGTCTGCAGAGGATGCAAGCTCTACAGCCTCACCATACATCTTTGCTTCAGCAAAAGCCTTCTTAGCCCACTGACCGGTTACAATATAACCAGCTTTCTTATTTTTCATAAGATTCATAGGAATTGCTGCAAACTGCTGAGAAGCTCCACCCTGAAGGAAAAGTACCTTATAGTTATCCGGAATATTTAATAAATCTCTTAAATCCTTCTCTGCATCTTTAATAATGTCATCATATACTTTCGAGCGATGGGACATTTCCATAACGGACATTCCACATCCTCTGTAATCCATCATTTCATCTGCTGCTTCCTTTAATACTTCTTCCGGTAATACTGCCGGTCCTGCTGAGAAATTGTAAACTCTGCTCATTTTTCTTTTCCTTTCCTTACTTTACATATAAGATTTGTTATTATTTTAACAATTATAAAACAAAATCACTAGATTTATTTATTATTTAAATCCTTATCATCAAAAGCTTCTTCAATTGGAGCTCCTGGAGCAACCATTGGCCATACCTTATCATCTGAATTGATCTGACAGTCAATTAAAACAGGGGTCTTCAACGCTAAAGCTTTTTTCAACGCTTCATCAAATTCCTTTTCTGAGGTGGCACGGAATGCAGTAGCCCCCATAGCCTCTGCTAATTTCACAAAATCAACACTGTCATTTAAGGTAGTGTTTGAAAATCTCTTTTCGTAGAAAAGTTCCTGCCACTGGCGAACCATACCTAGTACATGGTTATTGATTACCACCTGAATGAGTGGTACTTGCTGACGAGCTGCTGTTGCAATCTCGTTCATATTCATACGGAAGCAACCATCTCCTGCAATATTAATGACTCTTTTTCCAGGATTTCCTACTGCTGCACCAATGGCTGCGCCCAGACCATATCCCATGGTTCCAAGTCCTCCAGATGAAAGGAAGGTACGAGGCGATGAATATTTGTAATACTGAGCTGCCCACATCTGATGCTGACCTACTTCTGTTGTAATAATCGCATCTCCCTTTGTAGCCTCATAAATCTTTTCCACTACATAAGGTCCTGTGAATCCAGGCGCATACTTTAATGGGAACTTCTCTTTCAATTCCTTGATTTCTTTTTGCCACTGAGGATGAGACTGCTGTTTCAAAAGAGGAATCATAGCTTTTAGAATCTCTTTGGCATCCCCAATCACTTCTGCATCTACGACTAGGTTTTTGTTGATTTCCGCAGGATCAATATCGAACTGTAATACCTTTGCATGATGAGCAAATTTCTTTGGATTTCCAAGCACACGGTCAGAAAATCTCGTTCCAACTGCTATCAGTAAATCACAGTTTGAAACTCCAAGATTTGAAACCTTTGTTCCATGCATTCCAAGCATGCCTGTGTACCGAGGATCCTCACCATTAAAAGCACCCTTACCCATAAGAGAGTCACAAACAGGAGCATCGATAAGTTCCACGAATTCTTTTAATTCTTTGGAAGCCCCACTGATAATTGCTCCACCACCAACAAATACATAAGGTTTCTTTGCTTTTGATATCAAAGAAACTGCTTTATGTAAAGCTTCTTCTGTAATCTGGTCCTTCTTTGGTGCAGGTAATTCTATCTCTTGCTTTTTGTAGGTAGTCTTTGCTGCCGTAACATCCTTTGTAATATCTACAAGAACCGGTCCCGGTCTTCCGCTACGAGCAATCTTAAATGCTCTTCGCAAAGTATCTGCCAATTTCGTTACATCTTTTACAATGAAATTATGCTTGGTAATAGGAGTGGTAATGCCGGCAATATCTACTTCCTGGAAACTGTCTTTTCCAAGAAGGGATACACCAACGTTACAAGTAACCGCTACCATAGGTACGGAGTCCATATATGCTGTAGCAATTCCTGTAACTAAATTTGTTGCTCCTGGACCTGAGGTTGCAAAACAAACCCCAACTTTTCCTGTACTTCTCGCATAACCGTCTGCAGCATGGGAAGCCCCTTGCTCATGAGAAGTAAGCACATGTTTGATTTCATCCTGATGTTTATATAATTCATCATACAAGTTTAAAATCGCTCCGCCCGGATAACCAAATACGGTATCCACACCCTGCTCTTTTAAACATTCAATCACAATTTGCGATCCATTGAGTTGCATAGTTTTCCTTTTCCTTATCTTTTTTCCTTTTATAATTTGTTGATTTAAAAATCCGCTCTATTTTGTTTCAAGAATAGCTCCACGGTTTCCTGAAGTAACCATAGATGCATAACGAGCCAAGTATCCACTTGTTACCTTAGGCTCTCTTGGCTGCCATTTTGCCTTACGGGCTGCAAGTTCTTCGTCAGAAACCTTAAGGTTTAGCGTCATATTTGGAATATCAATAGAAATGATATCTCCTTCTTCTACCAGGGCAATAGGGCCACCAACTGCTGCTTCCGGAGAAACATGTCCAATAGAAGCACCACGGCTCGCACCAGAGAAACGACCATCTGTAATTAAAGCAACAGAAGATCCCAGTCCCATACCAGCAATTGCTGAAGTAGGATTTAACATTTCTCTCATACCAGGGCCACCCTTAGGTCCCTCATAACGGAT
>JAILMB010000121.1 GCA_024692825.1 Lachnospiraceae bacterium
CCGATGGAACTCCGTCGCCAGAATAATTTTTGTAAATAATAATCGTACCCACTACTAATATCGCAATAATAAGAACAAACAATACCCGATTCACCTTTTCCATTTTTGTCTCTCCTATTAACTATACTGCCTCTAAAAACTAGCTTATAAATCTATACTGCCTCTAAAAA
This sequence comes from Lachnospiraceae bacterium, assembly GCA_024692825.1. GTDB lineage: Bacteria > Bacillota > Clostridia > Lachnospirales > Lachnospiraceae > JAILEN01. The sequence continues at coordinate 171 of JAILMB010000121.1, forward strand.
CTGTCTTAGTTCTGGGAGCACCCGCTCGGCTTCTTTACGGCCTAACTGATACACACGCTCTAACTCTTCCGGTTCTTTTTCTGTTCGACTGATTCCAAGATCCTTTGGCGGACGAATAACAAAAGAAATTCCTTTTTCTTCCCGTTCTTTTATTTCTTCCATCTCATGATTATATTCTTCGTGTCGCATAGCCATGGTCTTTGCTATTGCCGGATACTTTCGTAGTAACCACTGCAAAATTGGAAGAGCCTTGCTCTTTTTATAGTCCTTTGGCTGAGTCAAAATAATGACATTTCGATTGTAGCCAAGCTGTTCCATATACTTATATGGGACAGAATCAGAAATTCCGCCATCGAGTAACACGTGGCCATCCACTTCTACCGGCTTTGAAACAACCGGCATTGAAGCAGAGGCTTGCATCCACTTAATATCATCATCTAATCCATTCACACATTTGTGATACACACATTTTCCTGTAGAAACATCGGTAGCTCCCACATAAAACTCCATTGGATTCGATTCAAAAGTCTCTGTATCAAAGGGATCTAACTTTTCAGGAAGTTCATGGTAGCAAAAGTCTGCTCCATACATATCACCTGTTTTAATCAAGGAACGAATGCTGCAAAATCTTGGGTCCTTCGAATACTTTTTGTTGTATCGAATGGGACGACCAATCTGTTTTGATTTGTAGTTGCATCCAAAAACAGCTCCAGCAGAAATACCTGCTCCTCCATCAAAGGTAATATTATTTTCCATAAGGACATCAATTACGCCACAGGTAAACATCCCTCTCATGGCTCCGCCCTCCATGATTAATCCGGTTTTTATTTCTTTGGTCTCAAAATTCTGGCTCACTTCTCGTCCTCCAAATTCAGCTATCTTTCATAATCTCAACTCACATTAGCAGCCTTTTTTACCACTTCTATGATCTTCTACAGAGCATGCATTTGGCTTTCCAAATTCCACCAATCCAACATCAGCTGGATCTAGGGTAATACTTCCATCTTCTCGAACAAAAGCTGGAATTCCAATATCTCCAACCTCTTTGCTGTGATCAAATGCAGGGTTACTATCACGAAGGTGCATAAATGCTTTCATATTTCTAACATGCTCACCAATGTTAATATACTCAAATTCGCTTTCACGTCCTTTAACCTGCTCATGTACATAGTCACAATAAGGGCAAGTTGGTAATCCATAAATCTTAATCATAATGTTTCCTCCTTCAAATCTTTCAAACTCATCTTAATAGTTCCTTGCATAAATAATTTCAAATTTATTTTACATAGTCCCAAGCACAAATAGTTTCATATTTATTTTACATAGTCCCAAACATTGAAACTCTCATCTGTCTTTTCTTCTTCTTTTGTAATTCCTTCTACATATTCTGTTACATAAGTCTCTCCAGAAGCCCTATTAATATAATAGCGAACCTCTGCTGAAGTATAAGATTGATATAATACTACGATTTCATCGTCACTGCTTGATTCCACGCTCCAACCAATCACATAGTTCTCGTCATTTACCATGGATTCCAAATCTGGATTTGCTTCCATACAATACTCTCGAATGGCTGAAACCGCCTGATCATCTGTTAAGGCTTTCGATTTTCCACATCCCGTAAAGCAAATCACTGTGAGCACAAATGCCAGCAGAAACGCTATGCTCTTTCTCGCTAAAAGAAGCGCTGTTTTCTTCTCCATCATAGTTCCTGTTTTATCTGTCATCATTATCCCTGTTTTATCTCTCATCATTCTTCCTGTTACCTTTCTCATACTCTCCTCTTTAAAGGAAAAATTTTCCAGGCATAATCTCTACTTTTTATAAATACCAAGAAACCTAGATACTAAGATACCTAGATACCAAGAAACCCAGATACTAAGAAGTAAAAAATAATCAGTTAGTTAAATAGTAATCATAGGATAATCACCATTTTAACACATTGCAACCTGGTTTCGTTGCAAAAATTATCAATCCCCTGGAATTTTCATTTACTAAAATTTATGATTTCCAAAATATGTTCCGAAAATCTCACATGACCTTCCATAGAAAAATGTACGCCGTCTGCCGCCATTGGAATCTCCCATAAGGCTGCATCTACTGCCTTTATATGATACTTGTTCGCAAGTTCCATATAGCCTTGATTCAGTTTTATGCAACACTCATGATAAGGCTTTAAATCCGGATACATATCACTGATATAAGGCGGTGCAATTAAGAAGAATTCTCCCTTACAGTTCTCCTTTACATAGGATAAAATCGCGTCTAGTTTCTTTAATGTAGCATCAACGTTTGGCTTACTCGAAAGTAAAATATCATTTGTTCCAAGCATCATTATTAAAACATCACCTGATTCTATTCCCAAAACCAGCTCTTGAAAGAATCTTGATTGAATGGATGGCAATACTCTTCCATTTTGACCTTCTTCTAAAACTAAAAACTGATCCTTTAGGGCTTTACTTACAATAGAAGCCCAGCGATATTCCTCATTGTATCTTCCTCCGAAGAAATCTCTTGGATCATATCCATATGTATTTGAATCACCAAATAAAACTAACTTTCTCATCATTCGAGGCTACCAAAAATTCTATTCCTATTATCTTCTACGATAATCCCCACTTCAGGATTAGTGTTCCATTTATTCTACCACACTTTTTACATAAAAAAAGCCGCCGAAGTCCCATCTATCAGGCGCCTTGACTGCTTTTATACCATCGAATATC
>JAILMB010000139.1 GCA_024692825.1 Lachnospiraceae bacterium
GCGGTAGGAAAGTAGAACCAATCCACAGCATCTTAAACAGCATAGTCGAACCTATAGAAAAGGTAAAGAAAGACTATGACTTAATAGTTATAAAGACCTTGGAGAGGGTCTCTAAAAACTACTACTATATAATACGAGGAAATTATGGATTATACATTATTAATAGAAACAGTAAAAAACTATTGTGGGAATGAATCTGGATTGATTCCCCTTTTATCAAATATTTCATCTGTGCTTTATGATGAAATGGAAAACTTAAACTGGGCAGGATTTTATCTTCTTCGAAATAAAGAGGATAAAGCCTATGTATCCGTGGATTTAAAAGACGAAGCATGTAATGTGGGAGACTATGAACTTGTTGTAGGACCTTTTCAGGGAAAACCTGCATGTATCAAAATCCCTATTGGAAAAGGAGTTTGTGGTACCAGCGCAAAGGAAATGGCTGTGCAACGGGTGGCAAATGTACATGAATTTCCGGGGCACATTGCCTGTGATTGTGCATCAAACTCTGAAATTGTTCTTCCGTTAATAAAAGAAGGAAGATTATTTGGTGTGTTGGATATTGACAGTCCTTTGCTTTCTAGATTTGATGAAGCCGATGAAGCAGGCTTAAAAGAAGTGGCGAAATCCATTGGTGACGCCGTAGAATTTTAGGAGAAATTATGATTTATTTATTGAGACACGGACAGACAGATTGGAATTTAATTCGTAAATTACAGGGAATTACAGATATTCCCTTAAATGATACAGGACGGCAAATGGCAATAGATGCAAGGGAAAAGTATAAAGATTTGACGTTTACCTGTTGTTATTGTTCTCCTTTGGAAAGAGCATATGAGACAGCGACCATTTTTTTAGAGGATAGAGATATTCCTATTATAAAAGATGACAGATTTAAAGAAATGTGTTTCGGACCTTTTGAGGGAGAACAAAATATTACAGATGATCCCAATCATCCATTGTATCTTTTATTCCAAAAACCGGAGGAGTTTGTACCAACAGAGGGAGTAGAATCCTTTGAAGAATTATTTCAAAGAACTTTTGAAGGGGTAGAAGAAATAAAAAAGAACCATGATTTGGAAAAAGAAAATGTATTAATTGTAGGACACGGTGCAATGTGTTCCGGAATAATTTGTAATTATGAGGACGTGCAATTAAAGGATTTTTGGACGACACTATTAAAAAACTGTGAACTTCACGAATTGAAAAACTGCTGAAAGCCTTGAAAAATAAGGCTTTGCTGGAAATGCCAAAAGTGTGCGTGCAATTCAGACAATTTAGAAAAAAAAGATGAATCGTGCTACTTTAAAAAAAACCTCGATTTTTGGTTGACACTTAAATTTCAAAGTGATAGTATACTCATTGTTCGCGAGAGAACACAGCGCCGAAGCGACTGAGTGGTAATCGCGAAAAACCAATAAGAACCTTGATAACTGAATAGTGAAACAACCTTGAAAGATTCGAAAAAATCGGAACTTTCTTATCAAGAAAAGTTCCTGTCAATTAAGTTCGAACTTGAGAACTCAAACCAAGTAATAACGGATTCAAGGAATAAAGCCCAGCTTTGTTCTTAAGTGAGACCAAATCTTTCATCGAACAAAGTGAGATGAAAATTTAAACGGTCGAACTTATGCGAAGGAAACATCTAGCAGATGTTTCTGTAGCTGAGAGAATCAAACATTCAACATGAGAGTTTGATCCTGGCTCAGGATGAACGCTGGCGGCGTGCTTAACACATGCAAGTCGAACGAAGCACTTACGACAGATTCCTTCGGGATGAAGATGTTTGTGACTGAGTGGCGGACGGGTGAGTAACGCGTGGGAAACCTGCCCTACACAGGGGGATAACAGTTGGAAACGGCTGCTAATACCGCATAAGCGCACAGTATCGCATGGTACAGTGTGAAAAACTCCGGTGGTGTAGGATGGTCCCGCGTCTGATTAGCTAGTTGGTGAGGTAACGGCCCACCAAGGCGACGATCAGTAGCCGACCTGAGAGGGTGACCGGCCACATTGGGACTGAGACACGGCCCAAACTCC
>JAILMB010000151.1 GCA_024692825.1 Lachnospiraceae bacterium
GACAATAAATAAAACTGTAAACAAATTGAATCCGCCAAAGTTTCCGTCTCCTGGAAGACTTAATGATGTAGGATCTCCTACAATAAAGAGTAGAATAATTAAGCCTAAGATAATGATTGAAACCCAGGATGCTAATTTAAAGCCTCTCATCTGTCCAAACTTTCTAGCTACATATCCAATACCAAAAATTAGAATCAATACCCCTGGAATTGTGGTATAAGTTCCAACTAATCCTGCTGCCGCTGCATTTCCACAGACAATGGCATAAATCAAAATTGAAACGGTTGCATTTCCGTTCATCTGTGTTGCCAGTTTATCTGTTGAAGCAGAGATCACTAACATCTGAAGGGCCTTGTTGTTTTTCAATACATCTAAATAATCTTTGAAGGTAACCTTTTGTGATGAAGCATTTCCTGTTCCATAAAATTCTGGCTTATCCTTTTCTCGAATTGCAAAATAAACAATTGCAGTACATACAAGGGATAAGATTGCTACCACCTTCCACATCTCCTGGAAATATCCCATATCAAACTGATAATTATGTTTTCCTAAAAGATAGGTATAGGAATATAAAGGTGCTACAGCAAAGAATATGGTATTTAAGATACCCTGATAAATACCGAAGGTTGGGCGTTGTTTTGGATCACTGGTTAAACAGGTTTGTGCTGATTTTGTAACTACGCACTGGCATGTATATCCAATAATATAAACCGCATAAAAAACTACAAACATTAAAAACTGTGCTGACTTTGGAAATTTCGGCGTAACAAAAAACATAATTGCCGACATCACAATCATTATGATCTGTCCAATAATAAGGAAGGGACGGTTCTTACCAAATTTTCCATTGGTTTTGTCTAATACAATTCCAATAATTGGATCTGTTACTCCATCCCAGACTCTCATAAACGTAGCCAGTGATGAGGCGATAACTACGGTAGCTCCAATGATTCCGTTCAAGTAATATGCAATAAATGTCATTTCCCACATATAGGCATTTGTTGCAATTTCATTGACAGCTAACCCGGCAATCTGCCACCATTTTGCTCTGTTAATTCCATCGTTATTCATTTTGTTTCCTCCTTTGGAATACCCCCATATTTTATGGTCACATCATAGTTAGAATTCTGTCTCAAAAGAACGACAATATTTCTTTGTTATAGCACTATATTATTCCTTTACTTAAAAATAATAATATTGTACTATTATAAGTAAATATACTGCTATTTCGGGAGGGGCTATGAGCGAGAACTTTTTAGATTTTACAATCAGTTTTTTCAATAAAATTAACCTTCATACTTTGATGATTTCCATTACAAAACCCATTCCGGAAGAGGCAGATTTGGGCCTTCGCAAGGAAATATCAAAAGAAATACCTATTTCCATATTAGACTTTAATGACATTGATCCCTACTTTCACCAGCACCACATCATCTATATTTGTACGGATCAATTCTTATGTAACTATATTTTGATTCCAATTCCCGACGATACAAATTCCACTGTACTGTTTGCAGGGCCTTTTCTGACAGAACGAACGGATATTCATCGGACGACTCGACTATGTAATCAGCTTGAAATACCCCCCATTCTACATCGATTTATTAACCAGTATTTTTCAAGTCTGCCTTGCATTACAGAACAAACTCTTTTAGAGAACTACCTCTATACCTTTGGCGAAAATCTTTATGGCCCGGGTTTATTTCAGGTTCAATATTTAAAGCAGTTAGAAAAAAAGGAGACTTCTTACGTATCAGAATTAAATCCCCATTCTGATGAAACATTAATGAAACGACTAGAAGAACGTTATCAAATGGAAGGCCAGTTAATCGATGCAATCTCAAGAGGCGATTTTAATAAAGCTATGCATCTGTCTTCAAACCTGGCCTTTCACAATATCGACAATCGTTCTACCTATCCTCTACGAAGTGTAAAGAATAATCTTTTGACCTTTAATACCATCTGTCGTAAAGGGGCAGAATTAGGAAATGTTCATCCAGTTCACCTAGATGAAATGTCGAGACGTATGGCAATCAAAATTGAAAACATGACCTCTCCTGACCAGGACAAAGAAGTACACCGTGATGTGTTAAAAAACTATTGTCATATGGTTCAGCAAAAAACCACTACCGGTTTCTCTCCAACCATGCAGCGGGTTATGAATCACGTGTTTCAAAATATTACAGACCCAACCCTCACGCTACAAACCACAGCCCAGGCCCTGTCATTAAGCAAAACCTATTTATCTGCCTTGTTTAAAAAAGAGACTAATTGCACCTTTACAACCTATATAAATCAAAAAAGAATCGAACACGGTATTTTTCTTCTTAACACTACAAATTTACAGATTCAGGAAATTGCTGGCGAATGCGGGTTTTTAGATGTGAACTACTTTACGAGAATCTTTCAAAAGGAAAAACATATGACGCCTTCCCAGTATCGCAGGATGATTCAAGAACACTCCTAGGTTTTAGCGCCCTCATTGCCTTATTAATTTATATTTTTATATTCTAATACACATTTTCTTATTTTTGTGGTATAATTCCGTCGTTGCGTTATGATATAGCACAGAAAGAGGTTATTATGTCAATTAGAATCATTACAGATTCCGCAAGCGATATTTCACAAAAAACAGCAAAAGAATGGGGCATTACTGTTCTCCCCTTAACTGTACGTTTTGGAGATGATGAATATCTTTCCGGTGTCACTCTCTCCAACTATGAATTTTATGAAAAGTTAATTGAAACCGATGAAATTCCGAAAACAAGTCAGATTCCTCCTTTTACCTATGAGGAAGCATTCCAGGAAGCAGTGGATGCTGGAGACGAAGTCATTTGTATCACCTTGTCCTCTGGCGTAAGCGGTTGCTTTCAAAGTGCAACAATTGCATCGGAAGATTTTGAAGAAAGTGTTTCCGTAATTGACTCCCAACAGTTTTGCATCTCACTTTACGTGTTAATCCAATATGCAGTCAGTCTTCGGAACGAAGGAAAATCGAGAGCTGAAATAGTAGAATTAATTGAGCAAAAGAAAAAAAGTGCCAGAGTCCTTGGGGTCTTTGACACTTTAGAATATTTAAAATTAGGCGGTCGCCTTTCTAGCGCCGCTGCCTTTGCAGGCAATATGCTCTCCATCAAACCTGTCGTAACAATTGAAGACGGAGAAGTAAAAATTGTAGGTAAAGCAAGAGGAAGCAAAAACGGCAACAACATGCTTATTCAACTAACAAAAGATTTAGGCGGTGTAGATTTTACAAAGCCCATCTGTTTTGGATATAGCGGACTTACAGACGAGATGTTGCACAAATACATCAAAGACAGTGCTTCCCTTTATGAAGGCAAAATTGATGAATTTAACATTATCTCTGTAGGACCGACCATTGGTACCTATACAGGACCGGGTGCCATTGCCGTTGCATTCTTTACAAATGATTAATTATAGCATTCCTCATCGATTGCAGATTGTTTCTTTGGTTCTTCTTGTTTTATATAGCTTATTATAGAAAAAACTACTAACATTACCGTAGCAATTGGATATCCAATTAAAAGTTTATTGGTAGAGCCATAAATATCTATTACACCTTTAAAGACAAAACCAATGGACAATGTTGCAATGGCCATATTCCATGCCGACAGTGAAATACCTGTCGGTATTTTTTTTGCAAATCTATTTACCAGGTATAAACCTCCTGTACCGAAAACCATAGGAATTGCAAAAGCATAAATCATGAAATACGAATATACCTGATGGCTAAACACTTCATAAATTGCACCAAATAATGCAAGGAATAATCCAAAGCAAAAATTTCCAACCATACTTTTTTCTATTTCTTTTTTATCCAATGTATACAATATCATTCACCGACCTTTCCTTAATGGTATCACCATTTGTTGTAGGGTTATTTATTACTGTTCCGTTAAAGACCATGGTAGAAGATCCACCACCATCCAGGTTATATGCTGTTGTTACCCCCAAACTCTCCATAAACTGTGCAAGTTGATATAAACTCAAGCCTTCACTTTCATCTGTACGACCATCTGAAACTACAATGACGTAGTGTAATTCATCAATCATACCAATTGCTGTTCTAGGATTCGATGCCATGGCCTTTCCGACTTCCTCTGTTTCTGATACCGTCACTTCTCCATCTTCCACTAATCCAGGGCCAAAGGAAAAGGCCTGCCATACTCCTTTTTCAAGTAATTCTTCCGCAGTGTATTCGGCAGGATCCACTACTTCCATGCTTCCATCTGCATAGATGCATAACACATCATTTTCTCCCGCTTCATCACGATAAATGACTCCATTTCGAATGACATAACCCGTTTCCTGAGATCCATAGTTGTCACCATTAATTGCAAGAACTGCATTGTTGTTACTGGCCATAGAAGAGGTGGTCTCTGTCACATTCTTTCCATAAGAGTCTTGTGCAAAAGCAGTTTTTAAATACTCTACAGAACTTAAGGTGACATCTGCCACATAAACTTCAGTATCTTCATAAGTATATTCCGTCACGGTAATCTGAGCCTCATCACTATCATAGGAACCAATAATTCCTGCGATGGTTGCCTCTGCTGATGAAGATGTTGTAGTGTTTGTGGTAGAATCCGTAGACGTTTCGGAATCGCTAGTGTCTGATTCACTGCTAGAATCGGAACTGGTGTGTTTTCCATGTCGTTTATGATTACTGCTTGATTTTTCCGTAGCACTATCTACTGTGGATTCAGTATCCTCTTCTGTGGTTTCTGTTTCGCTAGTCGAAGTACTACTAGTATCATTCATGGTCACGGTAGCATCTGAAGAATCTAAGCTAGCAACACTATCAGAATCAAACATGGATGCATTCATGGTATCTGTATCTGTACTATATACACTTGATAGTACAAAGGTATCTAATGCCATATAAACCGTAAATGATACCAGCACCAATCCATATATCAAAGTAAACTTATGTTTTTTCATCTATAACTCCTTTCAAGTGAACCTCATATTCATTATC
>JAILMB010000152.1 GCA_024692825.1 Lachnospiraceae bacterium
TTTCATTTCATCAACATCAATAAACAAAAATTCAAGTTCTTTGTTGTTTCCAAGCACGTACTCTTTCACTGGAAGAGCATGGGTATTAAACCCATAACGATTGTACAATCCTGTCAACGGATCTCGATCTGCTTTTTCCCCTAAGGCTTTATTCATCTTTTCCAAACGAATCTTTTGACGAAGATTATCCATAGCCATGGCAAAAATATTTAGCGGTCTTCGAATCTGTCGTCTTGCTACAGATGGCTCAAAGTTCTTAAGTGCAACATATCCAATTGGTTCTTCCATAAAGTGGATGGGATAAAAAAGCCATACCCGTGAGGAATCATGGATATCTTTTGGTATTAATTCTCTTTTTTCGATGGTCTTGTAAATATGCTCTTTTTCATCCATAAACGGACGATTTTCATGACAGGCAATCAAATCCACCAAATGAAATGCTTGTGGTTCAAGCATTGGCTTTCCATCTAAGATAGATGAAAAATACTGGTGATACACAAAGACATAAATACCCTCAACACCAAAACCTCTTGAATACTTTTCTACTAATTCAAATAAATGATAGGCATTCTTTGAATTAAAGAAATCTCCTGTCATCTTATCAAGTTCAAACTCCACCTCTGACATTTGACGAGACATGGCCGTATATCTCCGGCGAAACATCTTTACTCCTTCATCAGAGTGTTCTTTGCATCCGCAAGACTCACGCAGCATCAATTCATGGTCAGAAAACAACACCTTTTGATGTGGTTTATGCTCAATCTCCGCCAACACGTTTTCCATAGCATCTAGAATCATCTTATTGTAATCTCTAGATACGGTGGTAATGGATGGCGAGAATACTCTTGAACTTTCGCTATCATCAAAACCTGTAATAATCAAATCTTCAGGAATATGTACACCACCAATTTCAAGCATCTGCGCACAACCAATGGCCATATCATCATTGGCGCAAATCACTGCATCCGGAAGATTCTCCCGGTCTAAAAGAAGTTTTTCCGCGCAACGATTTCCTGAACGCATGCTCCAGTCACCTTTAAAAAAGGAAACACTATCGTGCAGATTATATCTGCTGATGGTATCTACAAATGCCTGTTTTCGAATATCAGCCTCGTATCCTCTTGGTCCTTCTAAGAGCATAATATTTTCCGCATGATGGGCTGTGATTACGTGCTCTACAATTTGGCAAAAGGAATGATAATTGTCTGTACCAACCTGAATGGTATTTTCCAAAGGAACATTAATACTTACTACCGGAATATTTGCGTTTCTCGTTAAGGCCACAACACGCTCTCGAGCTGTCTCCGCATGGATTTGCGAAGCCATTACTAATACGCCATCATATTCCTTGAAATTTGGAAGCTTATATATATCATATTCACCAATTACATTTCCTTCTTCCACAAGTCCGCCAAAGCAGGAAAATATATCTATGGAAAAATCCAACTGATCTGCAGCTTCATAAATTGCTGTATATACTTTTTCCGCAATTTCCGGATTCCAGTCTGCAGTTAAAAACACTATTTTTTTCATTAATTCTCCACCCCTGTGAACAAAATTATCCATAGTTATGTTACCCATTTCTCCAATAGCATGTCAAGAGAATTTATGATAACATTACACTTATGAGTAATATAAATGCAGATATCAAATCACAACAATTAAAACAGGTTTATTTAATCTATGGAGACGAGGCTTTTTTACGCCGCCAATACACCAATCAATTGATTAGTGCATTAGGCGTTGATGAATCGGATATGAATTTTTCTGTCTTCAAAGGAGAGGCTTTAGATTCCCAAGGAGTAGCCAATACCATTAACACTGTTCCTTTTCTATCTGATAAAAGAGTTACGGTAATCTATGACAGTGGATTTTTAAATTCTCCCAATGAGATTATGGCAGACTGTATCAAGCATATTCCAGAAGCTTCTTATGTCATTTTTAATGAATCAAAAGTTAAAAAGACCACCGCCATTTTTAAAGCCATTCAAAAATTAGATGGTCTCGTTGAATGCAGCATGCCAACGGAACGGGATTTACAACTTTGGATTGGAGCTCGCCTCAAAAAGGTGAACAAGACCATGACAAAAGACGGTTGGCAGGCCTTTGCTGACGCCACCTATTCCAATAAAGAACTTCGAAACATGGAATACATGAACAATGAGATAGAAAAAATCATCTCCTACTGTTGGGATATCGACACTATCACCGGCGAGGAAGTAAGAGCAATTTCTTCTCCTACTTATCAGGACCATATTTTTGATATGATTAATGCTATTGGAAACAAAGATTCTGCTACGGTGTTAAGACTGTACGAAGAACTCCTCGTAGCTAAGGTTCCACCTATGATGATTATGTCTAATATCATTCGGCAGTTCAAACATCTTTTAGCCTTAGACGAACTATTAGATGATGGCTACAATCCAAATCAGGCTGCTCAGGAATTAGGACTCTATCCTTTCATCGTACAAAAATATTTAAAACTGGGAATGTTAAAAAAGTTTCCACCAAATGATGTAAAAGCAGTCCTAAACGACGCCGCTGATACCATTACCAAAATCCGTTCTGGAAGAATGGATGAAAAGATTGGCGTAGAGCTTCTAATGATGAAATATAGTAAGTAGAAATGGGCAATAAAAAAACCTTCGGTTGACGGGACCGAAGGTTTTATTATTTGTATTCTTAAAAAGATTAAGCCATTTTATTAACGGCTTTTGCAAGACGGGAAACTTTACGAGAAGCGTTATTCTTGTGATAAACGCCCTTTGTTGCAGCCTTGTCAATATCAACAGTAGCATTTAAAAGTGCTTCCTGTGCTGCTTCCTTGTTTCCTTCAGCAACAGCTGCTTCTACTTTTTTGATAGAAGTCTTAACCTTAGACTTAAGTGCTTTATTTCTCTCAGTCTTAGTAGCTGTAACTAATACTCTCTTCTTTGCTGATTTAATATTAGCCAATTCCTACACCTCCAATGTAATGTGTAATTCATATAAATATTGATTACATTGTAGCCTGGACACGGACAGTTCAATGTAAACGTACTTTGTTATTTTATACGCGACCTTGTGGAATGTCAACTATTTTTCCTTATTTTTTCTCAAAAATCTCTATGTTCTTCTTCTGTTTTATGTATATTTCCCGTTTTTGTCATTGACGACTCTGGAAACTCTCTTTGAGTTTTCCATGTCTGGTTCCGGTATATGTTTATAGCTATGATAACTTATTTAAACTTAAACTTCGATACTTCATCGCTTAATTCATTTGAAACATTTAAGTTATCTCCTGCTTCTTCATTTATTGTAGACATGCTGCCAGCTATATCTAAGGTAGACGCTGTAACATGGGTAATACCCTGTGCCGTTTCTTCTGCTGCAATACTAACTGCATCAATAGATTCTTTTACTGAATCAATGGATTCCTGAACTGTTTCTGTACGTCCTGCAAATTCAATCATTGCATCTGCCATCTTCTTAATATCTTCGTGATAGGTATTGGTTAAGTTTTCAACCCCTTCTCTACCACTGGCATTCGACTCTTTTAAGGTATTTGCAATTGTATTTGCCTTTTCAGCAAGATTCTTAACACTATCTACTACACCGAGAGAGATCTCCTGGATATTGTTCGCAGTATCTCTTGAAGAATCTGCCAACTGACGAATCTCATCTGCTACTACAGCAAATCCCTTTCCTGCCTCACCAGCTCTCGCAGCCTCAATAGAAGCATTTAATGCCAATAGGTTTGTCTGTGATGCAATATTTAAAATATCCTCTGTAAGATTTGTAATCTTATCCACTTCATTTGCCTGTTGGATACTCTCTTCCAGTTCAACAACAATAACATTTGCAGCTTCATCGCTCAAATCTCTTTCTCTCATAGCTTCTTCACGAATGCGCTCTACCTTTTCTGTCATAATGGTAGATTCTTTCGTCTTCTCTTCTGCTTCATTGTGAACGGATGTTATCAACTCGGCAATATAATCCATATCGTTTGCAACCTTGGTTAAAGAAGCACTGGTTTGTTCTGACGCAGCAGACATCTGTTCCATTGTAGATGAAACATTGCTGATCTGGTCTTCTGTATTTGTAATATTATTACGAACATTGTTTGAAATCTCACTAAGCTTGCCAGAACTCATACCTAACATATTCATAATCTCTTGTAAGGTAGCTATAAACTCATTTAGGCTCTCTGATAGGATTCCAACCTCATCTTTGGTCCTTATTTCCAATCGAGTGGTAAGATCTGCTTTACCAGCCTGAATATCCTCTACTAAGGTATTTACTGTTCGACTAGCTCGAACCAAAGGTCTTGTAATAGTACTTGATACAATAAAGATTACAAATGCCGCAACTATTACAGATACGACAATAATCAGTATAGCTGCTTTCCACAAATCCTGTCGCTCATCATCAAAGGTCGTATCTGATACGGAAACCTGGGTAACAAAATTTTCTGAAACATAGTATCCTAAATATCCCAAACTGCCTGTATAAGGATCTGAATAAGAAGTATATCCTTCTCCACTAGAAATAATTCCCTTCCAGGCCTCTGGATCTACCTGATTCATATCCAGATTCAAAATAGCTTCTTCATCTGGTGAGGCAATAGCTATTCCATCTGGTGTTAAAATCATTACCTCATAGCCCTCATCATTTACAATTTGAGATGCCATAGTTGCTAAATCAATAGAATTATTTACTGTTCCAAGAAACTCTCCTGTAGCAGGATCTACTACAGCATAGGCGATTACATATACAGGATTTCCTGTAACAGGTGATACATTATTTCCATAGAATAATCCCTCTGATTCACACGCTGTATAGAATGGCTCTTCACTAACATCGTGAAGTGTTGCATTTCCGAGGCAATCTGCAAAACCTGTACTACCTACAGTCACAAAAAAGTTTTCATACAAATTTCCTGAATTTTCTTCTATATCACCTAGTACAGATGCAAGCTGTGCCTGTGCATCTGCATTAATAACACCAGTCTCTTTAAATTCTTTAGCTGCGTTAATCAATGTCGCATTTTCCGCAACTGACTTTGTCAAAACTTTTTGTGCCCCAACAAAATCCTCCATGGACTTTCCCTTTGTTGTAGCTAATGACATAAGATTTTCCTTGGAATTACTAATTAGACGGTTGGATGCAATATTCGTCGATATTAGAACTGAAACTAATAAGGCTGCTACTAAACACCCTAAAGACATTAAGATAATTTTTAGTGATATGCTAAATCCTCTTGTTCCTTTTTTCTTGGATTTCCTTTCTTTTTTCATCTCATTCGGCCCCCCTATTTATGAAACTTGCAGTCTTTTCCTGCTTTTATATTTTACACTAATTTGCAATATATTCAAATGATTATCGCAAACTTATATACTCGTTTGTGTATATTCTGATAGTTTTGACTTATTTGAAGGATTTATCTTTCACATAACAATTTACAAGAAATGTTCCATCCTTTTTCCCTCGTATTTTGATTTGTCCGTATTCTTTTGTACAAAGAAAAGGAAGATTTAATGCCTCCATCCGATGTATGGTCTCTTTATGAGGGTGGCCATAGGGGTTATTCTCACCTGCAGAAACAATGGATATCCTAGGGGAAATCTCCTTTAGCCATTCCATGGAATTTGAGCTATGCGCCCCATGATGGGCTAGCTTTAACACTTCTATCTCACCTGAATCCCCCTCAAACAAAGTCTCATCCCATTCTTCCAACAGCCATTCTTCCTGATCACTCCCTATATCTCCTGTAAATAAGACATCGAACTTCCCATAGGATAATTTTAAAATCATACTATTTTCATTTGCTCCAGTAAAAGTAGCAGGACTGTCTGGTCCTAAACAAAGAAACTGTAACGATTCGGTTGCTACCACATCTCCCTTTTTTATATGTATTAGTTTTGTACCATTTGCTTTGCACAGTTCCACCAACGTCTCATAATGAACAAAAGAATCTCCCTTTTCATTTTGTAAGGTATCTGTTACTACTACATTCCCTATAGAAAAACCTTCTTCCAACAATTCCATACACCCTGATATATGATCACTGTCCATATGGGAAAGAAACCAATAATCGATTTTTCTAACGCCGTGATAAAGAAGAAATGGTTTTAGCACATATTTACCCAACTCTTTTTCAGAAGTACTGCCTCCATCCACAAAGAAATTCACCCCTTCTTCACTGGTAATAAATATACCGTCTCCCTGGCCAACCCATAACATATCAACTTCAAAGCTTTTCACAGGATGTAATGTAAGAAGCAAAGCACAACATAATAAAAGCCCTAGGGACGAATAACAATATATTTTGGGAGATAGAGATTTCTTTTTTTCATCTTTTTTCCACCATTTCCACCCCCACACAAAGGAGAATAACAACACATAATATAAAATGATTCGAAGAATGGATGGCCGTCCTGAAATAATCTGTGCTACCGGTAAATTCAAACTCATATCAGAGGCTAATTCATATAGATACAACACGAGATGACAGGGAAACAGCATAATTTTTGCCCAAGGAAAAATACTTCCCACTATGCCTCCCACTAGTCCCATTCCTATTACCATACTCAAAAGAGGAATCAAAAGAAGGTTTAATCCCATGACGTATACAGGTACCTGAAAATAAAAATATGCCACCAGAGGAAGTGAAAATAATTGTATTCCAAGTGCAAATAATATAGATGAAAGAATTCGTTCTTTAAAATCCTTTTTATATCCTATTCCCTTTCGAAACCGAAGGGTTCTTTCATACCTTGTCCGACACGCTTTTTCATAGATATCCACCATAGGATTTGCTATGATTGCAATTCCAAGTACTGCACCAAAAGAAAAGATAAATCCCACATTATAAACTGACATTGGCTCTGCTAATAAAACAAAAATCACTGCGACACACCAGGCAGAAATCATGTCATAAACCCTCCCGAAAATCTGTGCCATCATAAGAATCAAAAACATAATAACGGCTCGAAGAGTAGAGACACTAAGCCCTGTCATACACCCATAACATATAACAAAGATTCCTGAGATGAATCCACTAACCGAAAACCCAATGCCCCTTTTCCTCAGTAATCGAAAAAGCCCCATTCCAACAATGGAAATATGTAATCCAGATACTGCTAAAATGTGAGAAAGGCCAGCGTCTGAAAATAATTGCTTCACCTCTTCTTCTAAGGCTGTTTTATCTCCAAGAGTCATTGCTGTAAGAAGCCCTGCCTCTTCTCCTGGCAAAAAAGATCCATAAACACACTTCATTTCTTCCCGCAATTCATAAAGGCCTTCCTGAAAGAAAGATGGCCACCTGGGTGTAATACGAATAACCTCCTGTATTTCTCCACGCAAATAAATCCCTTGACTAAGATAATAGGATTCTTCGTCAAAAGAGCCTTCATTTTTTGCCTTTGAAAAGGTTTTTATCTTCATAGAAATATGTAATTTTGATCCTAATGGAATATCATCGGATTCATGGATTAGAATCCCTCTTCCAGGAAAGGAAGAATTTGAAATGTAGATATTTTTTATATAAAGACGGTAAGAATTATTCTTGAATTCTTTTTTGTAAAGGATACCATCTAGCGTAACTTGTTCCCCATCACAAAAACAGTGGATTGCCCTATTTGCCACTTGATATTTCCACCTGAAATAAAATGGAAATATCAAAAGAAACAGGGCCAAAATCACTATCATTGGACGATAAGGTAACTTTCTAAGTATCACCATACACCCTCCAATTTTATTCTAAAACCAAGTCGTAGTTTGCAGTGTAGGTTCCGCTTACCGCATCGTTTTCTACCAGGGCAGCATCACTTTCTTTATTTACAATAATCTGAACCTTTGAAACTGTATCTAATTCGCAAAGAGAGTTTACAATAGAATAAATCGCCACGTCTCTAGAGACCCCTTCCGGCAAGCTTAAGAAACTCGAGTCGAGAGTTACATAACAAGTTCCTTCGTTAATTACTAC
>JAILMB010000154.1 GCA_024692825.1 Lachnospiraceae bacterium
CTTCTTTTGAAAAGCAACCAATCCCGTATTTTCCAGGTAGGGAAAATATAGGTAAAAGTACTCCGCTACTCCTCATGTTTCTCTCCTATTCAAAATCTACTATTATTTTCCGTTTGTCATCTTAAGTTTCTTTCAAGAATCTAATTTTGGTATTTGTTTTGGAAACGTTACCAACTAGAATTTATCACGCTTTTTCATTTCATGCAACAACTAATTTTTGATTTGTGCAATTTGACATAAGTTTCCATAATTCTTTGTGAATATCTACAAGACAGCCTTTTCGGCCGAATACGCTTTCCAAAAATTTCCTGGCATCTGTCTTTATTGGATATGAGAATAAAATAATGTAAAATGAGACATAGGTTTATTCTTATAAAAAAATTTGGCAAGCGAGG
Organism: Lachnospiraceae bacterium; assembly: GCA_024692825.1. Taxonomy (GTDB): domain Bacteria; phylum Bacillota; class Clostridia; order Lachnospirales; family Lachnospiraceae; genus JAILEN01. The sequence continues at coordinate 396 of JAILMB010000154.1, forward strand.
AGACGACTCATGAAAGACAACAAATTTGAAATTACAGGGGCAGCATTAAAATGGATTGCGATTATTACTATGGTAATCGATCACATTGGAGCAACCGTTATGGATATGTATCTTGCATACTCTGATGGGGCCTATTATGATCTTGTTTTTCAACTCGACCATATCTTTCGAAGCATCGGTCGTCTCGCCTTTCCGATTTTTATCTTTTTAATGGTAGAAGGATTTTTCTATACCCATGACCGTCGGAAATATTTTTTACGAATGCTTCTCTTTTCCATTATATCAGAGATTCCCTTTGACCTTGCCTTTAACCAGGGAATCGGAACAGATGGAAGACCAACGTTTACTCTGTTAGAGTTTGAATATCAAAACGTATTCTTTACCTTAACCCTTGGATTTCTAACCATTTGGCTCTGCGAAACCATTACAAATTACTGTGATAATAAAATGGCTGCCTGCCGCGAAGCAGGACAGGTCTATGGCGGATACTTTTCTCTAAAACTGATTGGGCTTGTTGTAACCGTTGTTGGGCTTTGTGTTTTAGCAGAGTTTATGGAAACCGACTACAACAGTATGGGCGTACTAGCCATCTTTGTCTGTTATCTTGTGAAAAAAATGGGTGGTTCCTACCAGCTTATGATGGCAGCCACGGTTATTATTTTAATCCTACTGGCACCATCGGAACTTCCAGCCCTAGTTGATGTTGCCCTCGTAGTATTCTATCGAGGATCTAAGGGAAAAAATATTAACAAATGGTTCTTTTACCTATTTTATCCCCTTCACCTCGCTATCCTGGGTATCATCGATATTATAGTTTTCTAACAATTCATCATTTTTACTAATATATTTCAGACTATTTTCGTGCTATGATTATCGTACATATAAGAGATCGATACGCAAATATCACTTGAAATCAGAGGAGGAGATAGTATGAAACATTTTAAAAAAAATCTTTTAGCTGTTGTTCTTTGTCTATCGATGATGATTCTTGCAGCCTTACCTGCAACATCTCTCCAGGTTAACGCAGCAGTGAAAACCCCAGCTACCGTAAAAAAAGTAACCGAAGCTACCGCTACAACTTCCACCATTACCTTATCCTGGAAGAGTGCCAAAAATGCTACCGGCTATGAAGTATGGGCATCGAAAAAAGAAGACAGTGGATTTAAAAAATCCGCTACGATTTCAGACCCATCCATTACCGCATGTGTTTTGACAAAGGCTTCCGGCAAAAAATTAAAAGCCAATAAAACCTATTACGTTAAAGTTCGCGCCGTAAATAAGAGTGGCAGCAAGAAAAAATATGGAAAGTACTCTTCTACCGTTGCCATGTACACGACTCCAAAACAGGTTTCTTCTCTAAAGGTTAGTAAATATACAGACGAAGATATGACCTTAACATGGAAGGCCGCAAAGGGAGCCACTGGTTATGAACTACGACTTCTTTCTATGTCGGCTGAAAGCGTTTTTGATGAATCTATTCTTTATGACGCTGAAGACCTCGAAGATATTGAAGATGTTGAGGATGTTTTGGAAAATTTATACGATGATATCGTCACCACGGAAGATACTACCTATAAATTCAAAGACCTCAATGAAGGAGAGACTTATATTGTATTTGTTCTTCCATACAAAGAAGTAGAAATATCTAAAAAGACTGTAAAACTTTACGGACCAGAAAACTACACCGCTGTTACAATGAAATTAAGCACC
>JAILMB010000168.1 GCA_024692825.1 Lachnospiraceae bacterium
TGCTGAGGTTCCTAATAATTCTGGAAGGATTTCATCCTTTGGTCCTTGTTTCTTCACTTTACCGTTTTCAATTACTACGATTTCATCAGCGATATTTAAAATACGCTCCTGATGGGAGATTACAATAATCGTACCCTTTACGGTTTCACGCATATTTTCAAATACTTTAATCAGATTCTGGAAACTCCATAAATCGATTCCTGCCTCTGGCTCATCGAAAATAGAAAGCTTTGTTCCACGAGCTAAAACTGTAGCAATTTCAATACGTTTTAACTCTCCTCCGGACAAAGAAGAGTTTACTTCACGCTCTACATAGTCCTTTGCGCAAAGCCCAACCTTTGAAAGGTATTCGCAGGCTGCTGTAATGGAAATGTTCTCTCCACTTGCCAGTCGAAGCAAATCAATGACACGAATTCCCTTAAAGTGAACTGGTGCCTGGAAGGCAAAACTAATTCCCTTCTTTGCTCTTTCTGTAATATTTAATTTTGAAATATCTTCTCCGTCAAAAATGATTTGTCCGGATGTAAGTTCATTTACACCCATAATCAATTTAGCAAGAGTAGACTTACCACCACCGTTTGGACCAGTGATAACAATAAACTTACCGTCATCTATTGTTAGATCTAGGTTGTCAATAATCTCTTTGGTAGAATCATTTTCATCGTCAACCTGATATGTAAGGTTTTTAATCTCTAACATAATTCATTTCTCCTAACTATATGAACTTTCACCCCTCTTAAGCGGATGAAATTATTTATGACTTAAAAAACTAGTATTAAATTTATCCTTCATATATTAACACGAATTTTAAAAATTATAAGTATTTATTCGTAAACAAATTAATTAAATTGTATAAAATTTAATTCATTTTAATAATTCATGCCATATTCCATAACCATTTCCAGACAATCCGACCGAATAATATCCTGCGGAGTCACAAAATATCCTCCATCACTATCCAAATCTAGTCCTACAGTTTGAAATGCCTGCCATATAATTAACGCACAATGAGTGTTTGTAATGTTTTCCTGTTTTTTATTAGCAAGAAGTCCATATTCCAATCCCATTAAATTCTCTCTGGCATAGTCCGCTACACCTTCTCTTTCTTCCTCCGTTAAATTCTTTGCCCGGAGTACTACATAAGCCGGATATTCTGTCCAATGACTAATCGAACATATTTCTGAAGGCTCCCCATAAGTTAGAGCTTCTAATATCTCTCCTTTTGCCGCATCCAATACAATACCTGCATGACCATAACGCCAACCACCAATATAATTTGAAAGCGTTACAATAATATCTCCCTCTTCCAAAATAAAAACACTGGTGGTATCTTTGCTATCAGATACCCTTTCCTGATGACGAACTAACTGTACAGTACGTTCTGTTATTTCTGGTCTGGTAAAAAAATGCTGCTGCATGGTTTCCAGTAAATACATCTTATTCACATCAATGAGACTTTCAACTCCGGCTTTCGCAACTCCGGTCTGAGCAAAAATAGTATCAAAATCCTCTTCTTCTAATTCATCCATAGAAGTTACATCGTAATAGCTTGATATATCTTTTTGTTGCACTTTAGGTTCATAATAAGTCTCGCTTTTACATTTCATCATCCAGGCATCTAAAAAAAACAGGGTTACAACCAAAAGAATCGTAAGAATCGTTCCTACAGTATTTTTCACACTTCGACTCCGATTAAACTCTCTACTTTCTTCGTTTTTAAATCCTCGAATAAAACCTGGAAAATTTCGATAAAGCATAATAAGAAAAGATGCTATCATTACACCACCAGCAAGTGGTCCTTTTTCCAAAAAAGCAAAGGGAATTTCAAACAAAGTGATTATGACTGCTCCCAGTGGCAAAAGTCCCGTTAAAACTGTGATAATTCCACCAGCGACTGCTGCACTGATACCTCCAAAAGGCATATAAAGGATAATCCAGGCACAGGTAACTGCCACTCCTTTTCCGCCTTTTAACTTTCTCCACAAAGGGAAATTATGTCCAAGAAGCGCACCAAAACCAGCAAAAAGAGCCGCCTGATCCCCAATAAATTCTGAAAAGAAAAAACTACAAAGTCCCATGGCAAGTGCAGTCTTCAACACATCTCCTAGAAGCACTAAAAGTCCAGGCACCTTTCCTACACGGGCCATAACATTTGCCATGCCCGGATTTCCTGTTCCTATTTCGGAAATATCCTTTCCTGTATACTTTTTTGCCACAAAACAAGCAGTTAAAAATGAACCAAATCCATATCCAATTAAAATAGAAATCAAACAATATATCATACATTTCTCCGCTGCGATTCAAAGCAATTTTTCTTATTTTATCATACATCAAAGGTCAATTGACACCTCATATAATACCATTAACGCCAAAAAACCCCTGTTTTTAGCTTTTGTTAAAAACAGGAGTCCCTTTCTTTTACTTCATCTAATCTATGACTATCTATTACTGCAATAATTTTCCCGCAGAAATTTCTTCTACTTCATCCTTTTTCATTTCTCGTTCTTCTTTTATGATATCTTTTGCCTGGTCGATATACTTATCAATTTCTTTTACTAAATCTTCCCATTCCTCCTCATCCATAGAACGCCAA
>JAILMB010000169.1 GCA_024692825.1 Lachnospiraceae bacterium
TGCTGAGGTTCCTAATAATTCTGGAAGGATTTCATCCTTTGGTCCTTGTTTCTTCACTTTACCGTTTTCAATTACTACGATTTCATCAGCGATATTTAAAATACGCTCCTGATGGGAGATTACAATAATCGTACCCTTTACAGTTTCACGCATATTTTCAAATACCTTAATCAAATTTTGGAAACTCCATAAATCGATTCCTGCCTCTGGTTCATCAAAAATGGAAAGCTTTGTTCCACGAGCTAATACGGTAGCAATCTCGATACGTTTTAACTCTCCTCCGGACAAAGAAGAGTTTACTTCACGCTCTACATAGTCCTTTGCGCAAAGCCCAACCTTTGAAAGGTATTCGCAGGCTGCAGTAATAGAAATATTCTCACCACTTGCCAAACGAAGCAAATCAATGACACGAATTCCCTTAAAGTGAACTGGTGCCTGGAAGGCAAAACTGATTCCCTTCTTTGCTCTTTCTGTAATATTTAATTTTGAAATATCTTCTCCGTCAAAAATGATTTGTCCGGATGTAAGTTCATTTACACCCATAATCAATTTTGCAAGAGTAGATTTACCACCACCGTTTGGACCGGTGATTACAATAAATTTACCATCATCTATGGTAAGGTTAAGCTGATCAATGATCTCTTTGGTAGAGTCATTCTCATCATCAACCTGATAGGTAAGATTTTTAATCTCTAACATAATTTATTTCTCCTAACTATATGAACTAAATCACTTTTGCCTTGCAAACTGGCATTCCGTCTATTCAAACAATATGAATACAACTTCTTATACCCTGTAAACCAGCAAAATTTTATCCAACGATATGAATAAAACATTTATGACTTAAAAAACTAGTATTGATTTTATCCTACCTATATTAACACGAATTTGTAAAAATATAAGTATTTAATCGTAAACAAATTAATTAAATTGTATAAAATTTAATTCAAACTATTATAATCCATACCGTATTCCATGACAACCTCTAAATCATCATCATGAATTAAATCATATGGTGTCACAAAATAACCACGATCTCCATCTAAATCCAGGCCGGCCTTTTGATAGGCCTGCCATACAATTAAAGCACACTGCGTCTTTTTAATTACGTTCTGTTTCTTATTAGCAAATAAGTCATAGTCTAATCCGATTAAAGTGTCCTTTGCATACTGAGCAAATTCTTTCCGCTCCTCTTTCAATAAATTTTTCGGGCGCAAAATTACATAAGCCGGATACTCCGTCCAATGACTAAGAGAACGTATCTCTGAAGGTTCTCCAAAGGTAAGTGCTTCTAGCACCAATCCTTCTTTTGCATCTACGATTAGGCCTGCATGACCATATCTCCATCCAAAAGCATAACTCGACAGGGTTACAATGATATCTCCTTCTTCCACCACAAAAATGGTTTTCGCTCCCTTTGCATCACTTACACGTTCCTGATGTCGCACCAACTGCACAATCGATTCTTTTATTTCTGGTGTAGTGTAAAAATGTTCCTGAATGGTCTCTAAGAGATACATTTTATTTAATCGAAGAAGGCTTTCCACTCCGGCTTTTGCCACTCCGGTTTGTGCAAGTATTTCTTCATAATCATCTACTGAAAGTTCTTCTTCTGATGAAACTGTATAATAGGATGAAATATCTTCTCGCAAGGCCTCTGGTTCAAAATAGGTTTCTTTACTACAGTTAACCATCCACAAGTCCAGGCAAAATAATCCAATAACAAAAAGAATTGTTATTATCGTTCCAACTGTATTTTTTGTGCTTCTACTTCGTTTAAACTCTCTGCTTTCTTCGTTTTTAAATCCACGAATAACCCCCGGGAAATTGCGATAAAGCATAATAAGAAAAGAAACAATCATAACCCCACCAGCAAGGGATCCTTTTTCCAAAAAAGCAAAGGGAATTTCAAACACCGTAATTATGACTGCGCCTAGTGGCAAAAGACCTGTTAAAACGGTGATAATTCCACCAGCCACTGCTGCAATGATACCTCCAAAAGGCATATATAGAATAATCCATGCGCAGGTTACTGCCACACCTTTTCCACCC
>JAILMB010000181.1 GCA_024692825.1 Lachnospiraceae bacterium
CAACAGTTACAAGTGCATTTAACTTCACGTCATGAGTCTTTTCCATATCAATTACAGAAGTCATAACGTCAGACAACTTACCTACACCTGAAGGCTCAATTAAAATACGATCTGGATGGAATTTTTCCATAACTTCATTTAAAGATTTTGCAAAATCTCCTACTAATGTACAACAAATACATCCTGAGTTCATCTCAGTGATTTCAATGCCAGCATCCTTTAAGAAACCGCCATCAATACCAACTTCACCAAACTCATTTTCAATTAAAACAATCTTTTCGCCCTTATAGGCTTCGTCAATTAACTTTTTAATAAATGTGGTTTTACCTGCTCCTAAAAATCCGGAAATAATATCAATTTTAGTCATTTTTTCATTCCTTCTTTCTTATTAACGTAAAATTAAATTGTAAACAATATATATCTAACCTTTCCAAATGTCAAGTTAGAATCCACTTACATTCTTTCTGGTGCTTCAAATCCCAAAAGGTCAATGCAGCACTCCAATACATCTTTTGTTAAGGTAAGTAAACGGATGTAACCACCCTTCTTTGCCTCGTCCTCCTGAGCTAAAATTTTAGTCTCATGATAGAAATGATTAAAGGCATTTGCCAAATCATAAATATATGCACAAATCTTATGAGGAGCAGTTTCCTCGTAAGCAGACAAAATAGCTGAATTGAATTTTGCCAACTCTAACTGTAAGCTCTTTTCACTTTCAGTCTCTGCTACAGGAATTTCATAAGATGACGCATCTGATCCATATTTTGTAATGATAGATTTCATACGAACGATAGTATATAAAATATATGGGCCGGTATTTCCCTCAAAGGAAATGAATCTGTCAATATCAAACACATAGTCCTTCGATGCCTGGTTGGATAAATCCCCATATTTTACAGCAGAAAGTCCAACAATCTTGGCTGTCTTTCTGGCTTCTTCATCACTCATTGTTTCATTTTCCATAATCTTTTCATACATCTTTTCATTGATGTCTGAAATCAGATTTGAAAGACGCATAACTCCGCCTTCTCTGGTTTTAAACGGCTTTCCGTCTTTTCCATTCATAGTACCAAAGCCAACGAAGGTAAGCTTTGTATCTTCTGGAACAATCTTGGTTTTTTTCGCACATCGGAATACCTGTGTGAAATATAACTCCTGACGTTTGTCAACAACATAGACATATTCATCCGGCTGGTAATCTTTTTCACGCCAAACCATAGTTGCCAAATCTGTTGTATTGTACAAAGAAGCTCCATCTGATTTTAAAATCATACATGGAGGGATTTCTTTTTTATCCGACTCTTCTTTTACATCTACGACTAATGCCCCTTCGGAAATGTAAGCATAGCCGTCCTTTTTCATTTTTTCTACCATATCAGGAATGTATGGCTGTGCATCAGACTCACCCTTCCAAAGATCAAACTCAACATTTAAACTGTCGTAGTTCTTCTTTAAATCAGTAACCGATACATTTAAGATATGAGAAAGAAGGGCACGATATCCTCTTCTTCCCTGCTGAAGTTCTGCAGTCGCCTTCATTGCAGCAGCCTTAAACTCATCGTCTTCCTTTGACTTTCCAGAAGCAGTAGGATAAATCTCCTCTAAATCAGAAATGGTAAAAGGAGGTTCACTTGGATACTCTCCTTCGTAATTTTCATCAAAATAGCAAAGATCCGGCTGGCGGAGGGAAAGTTCTGTAATAATAAGTCCCATCTGAAGACCCCAGTCTCCAAGATGAACATCACCAACTACCTTATCACCAACAAATCTCTTTAATCTCTTAATGCTCTCACCAATAACGGCAGAACGAAGATGACCAACATGAAGAGGCTTTGCTACATTTGCTCCGCCGTAATCAATAATAACGGTCTTTGGATTTTTTGCTTCCTCCAAACCAAAGCGCCCTTCATCTTTTGCCATCTCATTTAAGTAAGATGCAATAAAAGAAGCATCCAGTTTAATATTTAAAAATCCAGGTTTACATGCCTCTACAGACTCAAACATAGACTCAGATTCTAATGATGCTGCAATGCTTTCTGCAATTTCCATAGGTGCTTTATGATATTCTTTTGCAGCAGGCAATGCTCCATTACACTGATATTCACATAAATCCGGACGATTGGAAAGTGAGACAAATGCGTACTTTGTATCAATACCGTTTGCCTCAAAAGCAAATTCCAATTCCTGTTTGATTAAATCTAATACTTCCTTCATTGCTGGTCTCCTTGTTGTTAAAAATTATGCGTT
>JAILMB010000198.1 GCA_024692825.1 Lachnospiraceae bacterium
TGTATTAAAGGATGATTTATCCTTCTATATTGATAAGTACAATACCTGGTCTAGTTACGAACCGGAAATCGATGGCATTCTAGTTTGCCATGCATCTGCTCATGGAAATACCAAAAAGGCTGCAGAGGATTTTGCAGAAGAGTTAAAGGCAGCAGGAGCTAGGGTGAAAGTCCTTGATCTTTGTAGAGAAGATGTTTCTGAAGCAGTTGAAAAGTGCTTCCAGTATAAAAAGATTGTTCTTGCAGCAATTACCTATGACGGCGCGCTCTTCCCCGCAATGCAGGATTTGATTTATCACTTATCAATCAAGAACTTCCAGAATCGTACCATTGGAATTATAGAAAATGGATCCTGGGGTCCTATTGCCGGAAAGAAGATGCGTGAACAGCTAGAGGGCATGAAGGATGTAACTGTATTAGAACAGCAGGTTACATTAAAGACAAAAGTCCACGAAGAAAATAAAGCTCAATTTGAAGAGTTGAAAAAGGCGTTATTGGCATAAGATACATGGGAATTAAAAATTATCGCATTAAAGTTGCATACGATGGTACAAGATACTATGGCTGGGAGCATCAACCGGGAAAGGAAACCATTCAGGGAAAATTAGAGATGGTACTTGCTAGAATGGTGGGCCTAAATCCATCTCCTGAAGATTTTTTTGGAGATGGGGCACCAGTAGAAGTGATTGGTTCTGGTCGAACAGATGCCGGAGTTCATGCAAGAGCAATGATTTGTAATACGTATTTAGATACGGAGCTTTCCTCTGAAGAGATTCGGAATTACATGAATTCCTATCTACCAGATGATATCGCTGTTGCAGAGGTAAAAGAAGCATCTGAACGGTTTCATGCCAGGTATAATGCTATTGGTAAAACTTACCAATATACCTGCTTTGATGGGCCAGTTAAGCCGGTCTTTAATCGAAAGTATTATACGTACTTAGATACGCCGGTGGATGTTGATGCTATGGAAAAAGCTGCAGAGTTTTTAGTAGGTGAGCATGACTTTAAATCTTTTTGCGGGAACTCTCATATGAAAAAATCCACAGTTCGAATGGTAGATAAGATTGAAATACGTCGAAGCAAAGGCTACATCTATTTTACCTTTCATGGAACCGGATTTTTACAGAACATGGTTCGTATTCTTGTGGGAACACTTCTTGAAGTTGGAGTGGGACGAATGCAACCGGAAGATATGCCAAAGATATTAGAAGCAAAGAATCGGAGAAGCGCTGGCCCTACAGCACCGGCAAAGGGACTTTGCCTGATAAAAGTTGATTATTAAAGGTCGTTTAGAAGACTGCGGAGATGATTCCGCAGTCTTTTTTTGATATTTGTAATCGTTTTTATGCACAAAAATGAGTGACGCTTTTTGTGAATGATTTTGACGAAAAATGATTGAATGTGACGGAAAGTGATGCTAAACTGAATTTAGGGTGAATGAAGTTGAAGGTTGTTGACGGATTTCAAAAGGAGCAAGAGTATGTTAACAGAAGAGCGATTTGGGGTAATATTAAGTATTTTAGAGTCACGGGGTAGCGTAACGGTGACGGAATTGATGAACGAACTTGATTCGTCAGAATCTACTATCCGACGTGATTTAAACACTCTAGATGAAGAGGGACTTTTGACAAAGGTTCGAGGAGGGGCCATTTCAAAACGGTCATTTACAACTAGGGACGACGAAGTAAAACTTCGGCGAGAACGAAATACGAATGAAAAGCTTACAATTGGTAAATATGCTGCGAGTCTCATTAAGAAAAATGATTTCGTCTATGTAGATGCCGGAACATCTACAGATCTGATGCTTGATTACATTACAGAGAGAGAGGCGGTGTATGTCACAAACGCAGTAAGCCATGCCATGAAACTGGCTGGCTTAGGCTGCACCGTTTTTTTGATTGGCGGGGAATTTAAACATACAACAGAAGCAATCGTTGGAGAAGAAGCCATTCTTTCCGTAGAAAAATACAATTTTACGAAAGGCTTTTTTGGAGCCAATGGTATTACAGAAAAGAATGGATTTACAACTCCAGAAGTTAAAGAAGCTATGGTGAAAAAAAGAGCCATGGAGAATTGCAAAAAATGTTACGTCCTAGCGGACGAAACGAAGTTTGGAGAGGTATCATCTGTAGGATTTGGAGAAATTACTGCAGCCACGATTATTACAAATAAAATACCAAAGGGGTTTAAGCATATGAAAAATATCGAGGAGGTGGATTCATGATTTACACCGTAACCTTTAATCCGTCATTGGATTACATCGTATCTGTAGATCACTTTAAAGTTGGTGAAGTGAATCGTACAACAGAGGAGTTGATGTTTCCGGGAGGAAAGGGAATTAATGTTTCAATGGTCTTAAAGAATTTGGGGTATGAGAGTGTAGCCCTGGGATTTATGGCCGGATTTACAGGAAATGAAATCGTTCGACTCTTGGAAGAAAGAAAAGTAACAAGCGATTTTATTTCAGTACAGGAAGGAATATCTCGTATCAACGTAAAGATGAGATCTGATGAAGAATCAGAAATCAACGGAATGGGACCGGCAATTGGTCATGAAGATATTCAAAGACTTTATTCACAGTTAGACAAACTAAAAGAAAACGATGTGCTTGTATTAGCAGGAAGCATTCCTTCTGTAATGCCGGAATCAATGTATATGGACATTATGAAGTATCTGGAAGGCAGAAATATCCGAATTATTGTAGATGCTACAAAGGATTTGCTTTTAAACGTATTACAGTATCATCCATTCTTGATTAAACCAAACAATCATGAACTAGGAGAAATCTTTGGCGTAAAGCTTCGTACGAAAGACGATGTTGTTCCTTACGCTAGAAAGATGCAGGAAAAGGGTGCAAGAAACGTACTTGTTTCCATGGCTGGTGAAGGAGCGCTTTTAGTTACAGAAGAGGGTAGAGTGTATGAGTCAATGCCGCCGAAGGGAGAGGTAAAGAACTCCGTTGGAGCAGGTGATTCTATGGTGGCTGGATTCTTAGCCGGTTATCTAAGTTCAAATGACTATGAACGGGCATTTTATATGGGACTTTGCACAGGAAGTGCATCAGCCTTTTCTGATAACCTGGCTACAGCTGATGAGGTGAGGGACCTTTTAACACAGCTTGGTAAAACTTATATATAACAACACAAGGGGTTGTTTGTTATAGAACAAAAGATGTAAGAGGAAAAGAGAGGTAGAAACATGAGAGTAAAAGACTTACTTTCTGCTACAAGCATTAACTTAAATGGTAGTGCGACTAGCAAACGGGATGCCATTGAAAAAATGGTAGATCTTATGGTCAAGAGGGGTAACATTGTAGATAAGGATACCTACTTAAAAGGTGTTCTTGCAAGAGAAGAGGAATCAACTACAGGAATCGGTGAAGGTATCGCAATTCCTCATTGTAAGTCTGATGCGGTATCTGCTCCAGGACTTGCAGCTATGGTACTTCCAAGTGGTGTTGAGTACGATGCACTTGATGGAGCACCAGTTGATATTATTTTCTTAATTGCTGCACCAAACACCGAAGACAATGTTCATTTGGATGTATTGTCACGTTTGTCCATGTTACTTATGGATGAAAGCTTTGTAGCCGGATTGAGAGCTGCAAAGACTCCAGAAGATTTCTTGGAAGTCATCGATCGGGCAGAAAGCGAAAAAGAAGCTCAAGATGAAAGCAAGGTAGAGACAAAGGGAGCAGCCGTACTTGCAGTAACCGCTTGTCCTACAGGAATTGCACATACTTATATGGCAGCTGAAGCCATCGAAAAAGCAGGAGAAGCTTTAGGTATCAAAGTAAAGGTTGAAACCCGTGGCTCTGGCGGAGCTAAGAATGTTTTAACAGATGCGGATATCAGAGATGCAGCAGGTATTATTGTTGCAGCTGATACAAAGGTACCAGTTGATCGATTTGCCGGAAAGCCGGTAATTCAGTGCAAGGTAGCAGATGGAATTAACAAGGCAGAGGATTTGGTAAAACGCGCTGCTAAGGGAGATGCTCCTAAGTTTGTAGCCACAGGAGCAGAGACAAAAGCTGCTTCTTCATCAAATGAATCCGCAGGACATCAGGCATACAAACACTTAATGAGTGGTGTATCTCACATGCTTCCATTCGTTATTGGTGGTGGTATCTTAGTTGCACTTGCATTCTTAATTGATACACTTTGCGGATATGGTGCAACAGCAGGAGGAGCCTTTGGTTCAGCTACACCACTTGCAGCATTCTTAAAATATGTCGGTGGACTTTCCATGGGACTTATGGTTCCGGTTCTTTCTGGATACATTGCTTACTCTATTGCAGATCGTCCTGGTCTTGCAGTTGGTTTTACCGGCGGTTTGCTTGCTTCTTCTGGTAATGCAGCAATCGCAGCTTATATTGGAACATGGACTGACTTAGGTTCATCAAATGGTGGATTTTCACAGTTTATTATGAAGTTTGCATTTGGAGCAGATGGCGTAAATACTGTATCTGGTTTCTTAGGTGGTATTGCCATTGGTTTCGTAGCCGGCTTTATTGTACTTTGGTTACAGAAGGTAACTGAGAATTTACCTCAGGCACTTCAGGGAATCCGTCCTACACTTATTTATCCACTTTGCGGTATCTTTATTGTAGGCGTATTGATGTGCTTTATCTTCAACCCTATTATTGGTGCAATTAACACAGCTTTATCAGCTGGATTACAGGCTTTATATGCAGCAAACTTAATTTGGTTGTTAGGACTTATCTTAGGAGCAATGATGGCAATCGATATGGGTGGCCCAATCAACAAGGCAGCTTACGTATTTGGTACTGGTATGCTTGCTTTAGCACAGGATGACCCTACTGTAGCAACAGCAGCTTATATTTCAATGGCAGCAGTTATGGTTGGTGGTATGGTACCTCCAGTTGGTATCGCTCTTGCTTGTAGAGTATTCCCTAAGAAGTTTACAAAGGCTGAAAAAGACAGCTGGGTATCTAACATTGTAATGGGAGCTTCCTTCATTACAGAAGGTGCAATTCCATTTGCAGCTGCAGATCCTGCACACGTTATTCCTGCAACAATGGCAGGTGCTGGTGTAGCTGGTTTACTTTCTGCAGTATTTGGATGTACATTGATGGCTCCTCACGGTGGAATCTTTGTATTTGCAACCGTAGGAAAACCTGTACTTTACATTATCTCTTGGGTAGTTGGTTCACTTGTAACCATGTTCTTACTTGGAGTATTAAAGAAGGACGCAGAAAACGCCTAAATTCACGTGCACATCCTAATTGAGATTGGTATAATGTAGATAGGGTTTTACAATTTCAACAAAGGAGAAGAACATATGACAGAATTTACTTACACAATTACAGATCCTCAGGGAGTCCATGCCAGACCGGCTGGGATTTTCGTAAAAGAAGCAGCTAGCTTTCCATGCAACATTACTGTTGGAAAAGACGGCAAAGATGTTGACGCAAAGAGAATTCTTGGAGTTATGAGTCTTGGTGTAAAACAGGGCGAAGAAATCGTGGTAAAATGCGATGGTGACCAGGAAGCAGAAGCAGCTGAAAAGCTAGAAGCTTTCTTGAAAGAAAATTTGTAAAATAATCGAAGGGTAGTTTGACGTTTGCCAAACTACCCTTTTATAACCAAAGACGGAGGCGCTTATGGAATTAGTTGGAAAAAGTGTTTTCGGTGGAGTAGCCATTGGAAAACTTTCAATATATCAAAAACAGGACAATGTAGTAAAACGTGTAAAAGTGGATGATGTGGAAGCTGAAGTAACACGTTTTCAAACTGCAAAGGAAACGGCAAAAACTCAGCTTGCCGGTTTATATGACAAAGCTTTAAAAGAAGTCGGAGAAGCAAATGCTATGGTGTTTGAAGTACACCAGATGATGCTTGATGACTTGGATTATGTAGAATCCGTTGAGAACATTATTCGTGCTCAGGGTGTAAATGCGGAATATGCTGTTGCTACAACGGGAGATAATTTTTCTCAGATGTTTGCAGCAATGGATGATGAATATATGAGAGGAAGAGCTGCAGATATTAAAGATATCTCAAACCGTGTGGTAGATGTATTGTCTGGTGCATCAGCAGGAGGAATCAATTCTACAGAGCCGGTTATTTTATTGGCAGAGGATTTGGCTCCATCTGAAACGGTTCAGTTGGATAAATCCTTGGTGCTTTCCTTCGTTACAAAGTTGGGATCTACCAATTCTCATACGGCGATTTTGGCTCGTACCATGAATATCCCTGCTTTAATTGGAATTAATTATCCAGAAGATGTGGAAGGAAAAATGGGAATTGTCGATGGCTTTATTGGAAAGCTTATCATTGATCCTGATGAAGAAACCTTAAAGAAATATCAGAAGAAAAAAGAAGAGGAAGAAGAAAAAGCCCGTCTTCTTTTAGAACTGAAGGGAAAAGAGAATGTTACATTAGATGGAACCA
Organism: Lachnospiraceae bacterium; assembly: GCA_024692825.1. Lineage (GTDB taxonomy): Bacteria > Bacillota > Clostridia > Lachnospirales > Lachnospiraceae > JAILEN01. Next base: position 6,416 of record JAILMB010000198.1, read on the forward strand.
AAGTAAACCTCTATGCAAATATTGGTGGTGTTGGTGATGTAGCAGATGTATTAAAAAATGACGCAGGTGGAATCGGACTATTCCGAAGCGAATTTTTATATTTGGAATCTTCTGACTATCCTTCAGAGGAAGATCAGTTTAAAGCTTATCGAACGGTAGCAGAAAATATGGCTGGTAAGAAGGTAATCATTCGTACCCTAGATATTGGGGCTGATAAACAGGTGGATTATTTTAACTTGAAAAAAGAAGATAATCCTGCCATGGGTTATCGTGCCATTCGAATTTGTTTGGAGCGAATCGAAGTGTTTAAGACTCAGCTTCGTGCTCTTTGGAGAGCAAGCTATTATGGAAAGATTTCTGTTATGTTCCCTATGATTATTTCTGTTTCTGAAGTGATTAAAATCAAAGAAATCGTGGAAGAGGTAAAGAAAGAATTATCTGATCAGGGCATTCCTTATGGAGAAGTAGAAATCGGTGTTATGATTGAGACTCCAGCTGCTGTTATGATTACGGAAGAATTGGCTAAGGAAGTAGATTTCTTCTCAATAGGAACAAACGATCTGACCCAGTATACCTTGGCAATTGATAGACAGAATCCGGCATTGGATAATTTCTATGATTCACATCATCCTGCTATATTAAAGATGATTCAGATGACAGTAGAAAATGGTCATAAAGGTGGTGCCTGGGTAGGGATTTGTGGAGAGCTTGGCGCAGATACCACACTTACGGAGACCTTCCTTCGCATGGGTGTAGATGAACTATCCGTAAGTCCTTCTAGAGTGCTTTCTGTTAGAAATGCCATAAGAAATATTGATTTAAGTAAATAAGAATCAAAACTTGTGAAAAAATTCACAGAAAATAAAAAAACTAAAAAGAAATTTTATACATATTGACCTAATTAATTAATTGGGTTAAAATATTCTTGTAAAAAGAATATATCGAACGTATTTTAATTTCTTAAGGAGATCAGGGTGTAAGAGAAATGCTTTTTTCTTACACCCTTTTTTATCGCCAACCTTAAGATAAAAAGGAGATATAGTATAAGGAGGGCCAAAATGTCAAAGTATATTATGGCATTGGATGCTGGTACGACCAGCAATCGTTGTATTTTATTTGATCATGAAGGAAATAT
>JAILMB010000208.1 GCA_024692825.1 Lachnospiraceae bacterium
AAAAAGACTGCACTGATGATTTGTGTAATACCGTATGCCGCGTTGGAATCAATGACAATTTCCAAAATGTCATTTAACAGCATGAAGGAAAATCCCCCTACTAAAGCCGCGTGAATTCGGGATCTGGCTCCACCGCTAATAGGCATACCGCCAAAGACGATAGCAATAAAGATGTTCATTCCGATGCTGGAGGCTGTGGTTGTAGTAACAGAGGGTGTATATGTCAGCGATAAAAACGCACCCAAACCTACACCAAGTCCCGCCATAAAAAATGCAATAATGGTATATTTATTTGATTCAATACCGGTTAAAGCCGCACAAATGGGATTTCCACCGATAAATTTCTGTCTCCGTCCTGCCTTTGTCAGTTGAAAAACAAAAAAGCAAAGGACGAAATAAATAAGGAGAAGGGTTATTTTAAAGGGCATATTGTCAAAGGGTTTTACAACAATACTGGGAATGCTGATTCCTCCCAAAGCTCCTCCGTCAGTAGTAATAATTTGTGCTGCCACTGCAGACAGTACTGACATCATAGCGACCGTGGTAACAAAGGCCGGTATATGAAATACCGAAGCCAATACGGAATTGAACAGGGAGCATAAAATTCCTGTAGCAAATATGGCAACCAGCATAAGCACAAAACTCTCTGTTCGGTTATAAACCGTCACACCAATGGTTGCCGCAAATAATGTGGCTGCTCCCAAACTGATATCAAAGGTGCCTAAGGTGTAAATAAATACTGCACCGGTGGCAACAACAGCCAAAACCACACCTTCGTTAAATACAATTTGCAAATACATATCCAGCCGATAGCCTGCAGACTGAACCACTCCGATAAATACGAAAAACAACACTACCAATGCAATCATAGGAAGGAGTCCAATTATGGCTTGCATTAGTTTTAAAATCTTAAATTTTTTTTCTTCTGACATAGCAAACTCCTTAAATCATGTAATTAATAATGTCCCCATCGCATAATGTGGCACTTCTCAAAAACTCTTTTGTAATCTTTCCATCCTTCATAATGAGAATTCGATCACTCATTCCAATCAGTTCCGGCAGTTCCTCACTGATTAACAAAATGGCTTTTCCCTGTTTTTTCAAATCATTCATAAGATTGTACATGGCCTGCTTCACGCCGATGTCCACCCCTCTGGTAGGGCAGTCTAAAATCAAAATCTCACTGCCACAACCAATCCATTTTCCGAAGACCACCTTTTGTTTATTTCCTCCGGACAACTGTGATGTAAGCTGATTTCGGCTGGCACATTTAATGGACAAATCTGAAATCTGTTTATCCACATATTCGATTTCCTTTTTATTTGTTATAAGGAAATTTCCGATTTTGAATTCATCCATACCGGCGATTGCAATATTGTCTCGAATATCTGCATTTAAACAAAGGGATTCCACATCTCTGTCCTTGGATACGTAGCCGATTTTTTCTTCTACAGCTTCATGGGCACTTTTAATCTGCTTGTCTCCAAAAGCAATCACATCACCGGATTCTAAAGGTAGTGCTCCAAACAATGCTTTTCCCAAATCATGCATTCCGCAGGAGGCCAGGCCACCGATTCCTAGGATTTCTCCTTCATGAAGAGATATACTGATATCTTTTAATCCGTCTCTAAAGTTCAGATGCTTTCCTTCCAAAAGAACTTTCTCACCATGACTGCTATCAAAGTCGCTTCTGTAATAATCACCCTCCAGCTCACGACCAATCATGGAAGTTCGAATCGCATCTGCATCGAACTCTTCCCTTTTAAAGGTACGAATCAGATTTCCGTCTCGAAGAACCGTTAAGGTATCGCACACATCCATAATCTCTTCCAAATCGTGGGAAATAAAAATCACGGACTTTCCTTCCTTGCGATAACGATTCATAAGATTGTACATGATTTCTCTTCCATCCTGAGAAAGAGCTGTACTGGTTTCATCAATCACCAAAATCTTTGGATCCTTCATGGCAACCTTGGCAATTTCCACCAGCTTTCTGGTTTGGAAATCCAAACTCGCCATAGGTGTAGAACCTTTTACATCCGATACTCCAATGGCTTCCATCACCTCATCCGCTTTGGCATTGAGTTTTTTCTTTTGAACAATACCCATCTTATTTTTAAAGGCGTCCATTTCTCCGAGGAAAATATTTTCAGCCACAGTTACGCCGGAAATCGTTCCGCTTTCCTGAACCACCATTCCGATTCCCTTTTGCAGCGCATCTATCATGTTTGCCGGCGCCCAGGATTTTCCCTGAAATATCATTTCTCCTTCGTTTGCTTTTTGCATTCCTGCAGCAATGGAAGAAATAGTGGATTTTCCGGAGCCGTTTTCTCCGATCAATCCTCTGATTTCTCCCGGATAAACCTCTAAATCTACTTGATTCAATGCAATCACACTTCCAAATCTCTTTGAAATGTTTTTCATTACAAGCATTGCTTCACTCATGTTTCCCACCCTTTCGTTTCAACACTTTGTAATATCATTATAGTTTGATGGGGATTTTCTAAAATTCACAATTCTGCACAATTCTATTGACCTTTTCCGATATAGTTCTACGGTTATATGAGATTAATTGATGTTTTTTGACATTTTTCCCTTGAGAGGTTATGCTTTTTTTGACTTTGATATATAATCCTAAAATATATAAAGTTGAATCATTTGGAATTCAGATACTACTTTTCATTGGATTTCATAATATTTATAGGATTACATTTCTATTTTTTTACGGAAGGAACAAAAGATGGAATATAACGCGCTAAAACAGGGGATTTATGATTATACGGAGGAAGAGCTCTTTTATCAGGACTACTACAACGCCAGACAGGATCCTAAGGAGCTCCAGCATTTTTTAAATAATCTGGATATGGATATGGTTTTAAAAAAACATCGACTGATTATAGAAAAGCCGGAAACTATTCCGGAGAAGTTTTTGGATTCTTACTTTTTTGATCTATCCAATAATGACTCCATCGTCATTCAAAAGCATGCCAGATTCAGCCCGGCCATTAAACACAGTCATACATTTTTTGAAATCGCCTTTGTTTATGACGGCAAATGCAGTCAAAATATTTCCGGTCAGACCATACAGCTTCGCTCAGGAGATATTTGTATTGTGCCTCCCGGAATTGAGCATTCTATTTCCGTCTTTGACGATACCATCGTGTTTAATGTTATGCTTCGAAGAGATACACTGCACTCCATGTTTTATTCTTTTTTGAATACATCAAATATTTTGTCCTCTTTCTTTTTGAACAATATCTATTCAAAGAAAGCCAATGACTATATTATTTTCCACACCGGAGAAGATGAGACCATAAAAGAATCCTTTATCCGTATGCATTGGGAATCCACAAACCGACAGTTGTACTACTACAATGCAATAACCACTACTCTACTTTTGGACTTTTATCTTTTGATTAGAAACTATGGGGAATCTGTTCAGATGCCCCTTTTTGACAACAAGGTGGATGTTCAGCGTTACGCTTTGATTCAGTATATTCAAGAGAATTATAAAGAGATATCTCTGACGGATCTCTCCCGGAAATTTCACTATTCAAATGAATACGCCTCCCGGATGATTAAAGAACTTACAGGGATGACCTATACTGAAATTTTGCGAACGGTGCGCATCGAACGATCCCAGGATTTGTTGTCTAACTCTACTATGACGGTGTCCAGCATTGCGGAAGCCGTGGGCTACGATACTACGGAGCACTACATACGACAGTTTAAGAAGCATACCGGTATGACTCCTTCTGCATATCGCAAGCAGTCTACTTCCATTCGTAATTACTGATATCGTTCCGATTATAACAATGGCGTTTCTTTTATGTGTGCTGGGTATTACTTTTTTATGTATGTTGGATATCACTTTGTTAATTTATTATTTTTCTTGTTAAATTTTTTTGATTTAACCGGACAGGTTGCTATTGTAACAGGTTGTTCTACAGGTTTAGGTGTTCAGATGGCAAAAGCTCTTGCAAGCCAGGGCGCAAAGATTGTTCC
>JAILMB010000260.1 GCA_024692825.1 Lachnospiraceae bacterium
TTAAGCACCTCATTATATCCTTTTTGATTCAACTCTTCCGCTGCCGCATTCAGCGCAATTTCAAATTTATCTGCAATGTTATCAAAAATAGAACTAACCATTTTTGTACTCATACCTAATTCTTCAGCTGATCCAAGAAAACTTGCCCTATCAATTTTTCTAATATCTATTTCATTTCCAATATAAAACGACATATTCGGTGTCGTATTATATACCTGAGTCGCAACAATATCATAAGCTGGTGCTAGTTGAACTGACTTTAAATCCTGACTATATAAAAATGATATATTTTTTATGTGACAATCCGTATTACCTATTAAATAATTAAACACAATACGCTCAAGCATTTTAGTTTTATCCTCTATTGGATTTAATGAATTATCCTGAATCAGATTAAAAACTTTTTTTAAATATCCAGATTTGTGCTTCTCGTATTTACTATCTGCTGGAATTCCTAGGGCCTGAGCAAAATCTTCCTGATGAAGTCGTAATGGTGCTTTTATCCCATCCACAACTTCTCCCTGACCAATTAATCTGTCATATCTTTGAGTTGCAAATAGTATCTGATCATCTTTTCCACTGCCCAAATCAATGATAAAACTTGTTGGAACCTCTATTCCACAGTTTTTTGCTGCTAGCATGCATAATTGTTCATTTAAAACAATTTGATTTAATCTAACATGACTTTGTTTCACTATATGCGTACTTGCAGCTTCTCCTTTAGGAAAATACCAAATATTATTATTTTCATCATATAATAAACCAACTTTTCCTGATGCTCCCGTAAGTGATAAATGTGTTTCCATTAGAATTTTTGTGGATTTTGTCGCTCCTTCTGCAGCCAATTCTTTCACTTCTTTTAAGGATAGTCTTTCATATTTTTTTTGAACAACCTCTTCATCATCAGTAACCTTAATTGCTCCTAAGCATTCTTTACCAAGTGCTGCAAGAATTGTTATATAATCCTTTTCATCTGTTTTAATCCAATCTGCAATTGCACGTCTCGAAAAGCCTTCTGGAAGTAAACTTTCAAAAAATATTCTTGTTTTCTCAGGAGAAAACTTTTCGTCTTGAAAAGGTAATGAAATTGAAATAGACATCCCATTTCCAGAATTCATATAAGAATTATCATATTGAAAGCTTGCATCTTTATATGAGGTTCCCTCAATGGTACCTGCAAACACCTGACTGCCATTAATTTCAATATACACATTTAAATTGATCATAGCTCTATCCTCTTTCAACTAACTCGATGTTTAATCCTAATAATTTTACCAATTCAAAAGCTTTTCCCATTTCTATCGTACTTTTTCCATTTTCTAAATCCGAAATAAAACTTATAGATAATCCTGTAAATTCAGATATGTATTTTTGCGTATATCCAAGTTCTTTTCTTCTCTTTTTTACTACTAAACCAAAGTCTGATGTGTTATTAATTTTCATAATTAACCTCTTCGCCGTACGGCTTAATTCATATAATATATAATAAAACTAAGCCGTACGGCTTAATCTGTACGTTTATATTGTACAATGAGCCGTACGGCTTAGTCAACTTCTTGCTTCCTTCAATATCTTTTATACCACCACAAAAAGTGTTCCTATTCCTTTTTGGGTTCTTCACAAGGCGCTACAAATGCTTGATTTATTCTCGATAGTATGTAAAATAAAATGACCTAGTAAATCCTAGTCATATAGTTTAATCGGAGTTATTTCAAATGAAAATTTTAGATAAAATAGAAAACCTAGACGAGATCATTCAAAGTGAAAATCTCACCATCCTTCAATTCGGATCAGAAGCTTGTGGACCATGTTACTCCATCACTTTTAAGATTGATGAATGGCTAAAGCATCATCCAAATGTAGTAAATCGCTACATCCCCATTGAAGAGTTTCAGGACGTGGCAGCTCAGCACAATATCTTTACAGCGCCTTCCACCATCCTTTTCTATGATGGAAAAGAGATTATTAGAAAAAGTGGATACTACAGCCTAGATGAAATTTTTTTAGAAGCAGAAAGAATACTAAAGATTATCGGTGCATAGCTTCTGGTATGCAATTCTAGGAGAACCATCTCGTACATATATCGTTCCGCATTTCATAAATCCATGTTTTTCAATGAGGCTTTGCATAGTCTTATTATCATTGTGCGTATCTACTCTAATATTTGAACAACACTGTTTGCAGTATTCGATTACACTTTGAAATATTCCATGAACTTTTCCATCTCCAGCAAGCCTATGAATGGTCACATAAGAATCATCATTTAACCAGGCTCCATCAATATATTCATAGGTAGGTTCTACTCCCTCAAATAGTGCAAATACTCCGTGCACTATATCTGCCTCACATATCAAAAAACACACGCCCTTATTTATATCACTTTGAATAAGTTCACGTGTAGGATACGTGCGTCCCCACTGGGTAGGATTTCCAGAGGCAATCATATAATCCTGGGCAGTTTTATATATATTCATAATGGATTTTAAATCATCCTTTGTTGCAGAGCGAATTTCTAGCATTTCTCATCTTCCTTTGCTTTTCTAATAAACTAGCAATGCACTTCTTCTCCGGAATGCACATAATCTAACTGATCACCTAAAATAGCCTTCATCTCTTCATAAGCAGGCACCCCAGTACAATGACATGTCACAAAACGAGTTGGATACTTTTTCAACTCCTCTGCAATATCTTTTATTTCCTGCAACTCATCGGCACTGTAATCAGCATTCTTTTTAAATAGGTGAAAGCCGCTGACTACCTCATCTGGATATGAGGCAAAATGTTCATGATATGCTTCCATAATACTGATAATTCCCTGATGAGCACATCCTGAAAGCAAAACTTTCTTATCGCCTTCCGTAATCACTAAATAATGCTCATGCTTGAACTCATCCCGCACATAACCTCCATCTATTTTTTTCAACAATCTCTTGTTGGTAAATGGTAGTTTTCTCGCACGTTTTTCAATGGTAAATATTTTTAGTTCCTCATCAATTTTATAATCACCCTGAATTAATTTTACATTTGGATTCTGTAAAATGTGTTTATCAATTCCAATGTATCTATATCGCTGGTCAGTTGAACCACCATCATCTGCAAAATAGTCATCTCCTGCAAGATTTTGCATATAGATAGTGGCATTTTTATTTACATCCATAAACGCCATAAGACCGCCGGAATGATCATAGTGCCCATGACTCAAAACCACTGTATCAACCTTGGTCAAATCGATTCCTATTACCGAAGCATTCTCCAAAGTCTCCTCTGATGGGCCTAAGTCTAACAGCAATTTATGCTTTGCTGTCTCTATATAAAATGATAATCCATGTGCATAAGCACAACCTGGCCTTCCTGGTGTATTTTCGATTAAGTTTACAATTCGCATTTGATCTGTCCCCTATAATTTTTCCTTTTCTTTTCTAGTGAACCAGTTGTGTGATTCCATTTCATTCAACCAATAAGAATTCAGTGGTGTATATAATCCAAAGAATAAAAGTGTTCCTTGGCTTCATCCCAGGAATCAAATGCAATAGTTGGATTTTCACTGATTTCACACTTCTCTAGATAGGCATCTACTAACGCTTCAATTTCTTTTGTAGTATCCATATGGTTTTGTTCTTTTAACTTCAGTTTTTTATATATTTTTTATCCATAAAGTTCTTCTTTCAAAACTGATTTATGTATTCTTTCAATTGTTCGAAATCCTCTTTTATCATAATCGTATCGGAGTAAAACTAATCCCTTCCCCGTAATATGCACCATAATTTCCTTGTTGTGTAAGATAATGAAATCTGAAAAGATATCATCTTTTTAAAACCGATTTACATATTCTCTCAAATACTTAAACGGAAATGGTACTATCGTCAGCTGACCATTTCTTACAAATGAAACACTCATAGTTGGTAATAGTTTCTGAAAATCAATA
>JAILMB010000262.1 GCA_024692825.1 Lachnospiraceae bacterium
AATCTGAACCTTTGAAACTGTATCTAATTCGCAAAGAGAGTTTACAATAGAATAAATCGCCACGTCTCTAGAGACCCCTTCCGGCAAGCTTAAGAAACTCGAGTCGAGAGTTACATAACAAGTTCCTTCGTTAATTACTACTGATAACACCTTTGTTCCTTCTGGAATCGCAGACATCAATCCATCGTTATCTGGTGATTCAATCAGACAATCTAACACTACCTGTTCTAGAGGTATGGTAGTACTGTAGTAAGCTCTTCGAACTAAAGTCTTTAGATTATTTCCATCTGAAGTGGCATAATACAATACCAAAGATTCCGACTCTGACTGGCTTTGTGCACGGCCGTAATCGTATAAAAAGCTCTCATCATTCATAGCGCCCACCGGATTTTCACTTGCATCCATTAGCGGAAAATCTCCAATGTAAAATGTAACATTATCTACCCCAGCAACCTGAGTAAGTGTCTTTACTACCGCGGCACGAAGTAATGCCTCATTGGTTGCAGATAAATTTTCATACTCATCATTAAAATAAAGGGTCAGCATCCCTTCTTCTAAGGTATAATCCTTCACCTCTATGCCATCTGATATAGGATTGTGATAATCCACATCCACCACTTCTTCAGATAGTTGTTCTAAAAGTTCCCCTACCTGATCATACACTGTCTCTTCCGTCAAAGTATAAGGAATTGTCGTAAGCCCAGTACCTTCGTTGTTGAAATAATAAACTTTTAACCCTGACGTTGCCTTTTTATCTTTGCAACCTGTCATTGTGAAAAGAAGAAGCAAAATTAGGCATACTGATAAAATTTTTCTTTTCATTCTATGCTTCCTCCTTTATGTAATTTAAAGGTACTCTCACATCGAAGGTTGTTCCTTCTCCAAGTGTACTTGCCACCTTGATTTCTCCATGGTGCATACGGATTGCATTTTGTGTAATGGCAAGACCCAGTCCCGTTCCACCAATCTCACGACTATGGGATTTGTCTGCACGATAAAAACGTTCAAAAATATGGTCAAGAGATTCTTCTGGAATTCCTAAGCCTGAATCTTCCACTCGAATATAACAATACTGATGATCTGCATTCAAGGAAACATGTACAAATCCACCTGCCTCGTTATACTTAATACCGTTTTCAATTAAATTTGAAATGGCTAAAGAAAACTTCACTTCATCCATTTCAACTGTAACCGGTCGAAAGCTTTCCAGCACCAATTCAATTTCCTGTTTTTCCGCAATAGGTTTTAGTCGTCTCATAATGAGTTCTACTAATTCATTCATGTTAACCGGAGAAACATCCATGGTTGCATCTGTCTTATCCATTTTTACAAGAGAAAGCAAATCATTTACAATCTTTGTTTCACGATCAATCTCACTGACAATATCTGTCATAAATTCCTGATACATTTCAATGGGAACACCATCTCCCATAGACGTAATAGACTCTGCTAATACCTTTACCGAGGTAAGCGGTGTCTTTAATTCATGGGACACATTACTAACAAACTCCTGTCTTGAATCATCTAATAATTTCATTTGAGAATTGTAACGATTAAAGGATTCGGAAATATCCTCCGTCTCTTTAATGGAATTCACATTTAATGTACCATCCCCAAATCCCTTTGATAAATTATCAATGGAGTTTTTCAAATCGACAAATGGTCTTGCTGTAAAGGATGAAATTAAGGTTGCAAAGACAAAAATCACAACAATCAATACAATGGAAATAAGAATGACCACAGATTTGCAGTATTCTAAATTTGTCTCAAAATACTCTGCAGATTCTGTAATCAAAACTACTCCGATAAACTCACCTAAATCATCATAAATAGGCTGTGTCACTGTAAGGGTATGGTTTTCTGTATCATAATCAGAAGTGGTATCTCCATAGGCACTTTTGATGACATTTTCCCAAACCATAGTACGACCTTCATACAAATCATAGGTATCGTGAACCACCTTTAGGGTATTGTCCAAAACCATTACACGACCGGAATAAACGTTTCCAGTTGCAGAAAGTTCAATATTTACAGCTAATTGCTGTGGATTGGAAAAATAATCGTATGAAACAATTTCATTTGATATAAGGGCAGCCTGAGTAGACATATCCGTCACATCAGAGGATATCAAACGGCTGCGAATATAATTAAAAAATATGATAGATGTGACTATAGATGGCACAATGCCGATTAATAAAATGACAAAAAATGTTCTCACTCGTAAAGAGTGAAATTTAGATAACATATTATTCATGATAGTAATATCCTACTCCCCAACGGGTCTGAATATATCTTGGTTCACTAGGATTTGGTTCAATTTTTTCACGTAGGCGTCGAATATGCACATCTACTGTTCGTGCATCTCCAGGATAATCTTCTCCCCAAATTTGATTCAATAACAATTCACGGCTATATACTTTTCCAGGGTTTGTCACAAATAAAAACATCATGTCAAACTCTTTGGATGTAAGGTTATAGTCCTTCTCTAAAATCTTTAAGCGACGACTATCGGTATCTAAAGTAACATCTCCGCTGTGAATAATGTTACTATCTGTCTTTGGATCTACCTTTGGTGCTGTACGTCTCATAATTGCTTTGATACGTGCCTTTACCTCTAGTATGTTAAAAGGCTTTGTAATGTAGTCATCTGCGCCATATTCCAATCCCAGAATCTTATCCATATCGTCCCCTTTTGCAGTAAGCATAATAATCGGGACATTTGAAAATTCGCGAATTCTCTGACAAACTTCAAATCCGTCCATTTTAGGAAGCATAACATCTAAAAGAATCATATCAAAAGAATTGTTGGAAGCTTTTTCAAAGGCCTCTTCTCCATCATAAGCCGTAACTACTTCCATTCCATCTTGTTCTAAACTAAAACGAATTCCCTTAACGATTAACTTTTCATCATCTACAACCAACACTTTTTTAGCCATGGTATCCTCTTTCAATTCACACAAATTTTATCGGCGATTTTAGAATAGACGCCGTCTTTTATTCCAGAGATATTTTTCAATTCTTCTATGGTGGAAAATCCACCCTTTTCTTCTCTATAGGAAATAATTGCTTCTGCTTTTGATTCGCCAATACCACTTAGATTCATTAAATCTTCCTTTGTAGCAGTATTGATATTGAGCAGTCCACTTTCCGAAGAACCTGAAACTTCCGCCAAAGCTTCTACTTTTTCAAGCTCCATTTCTTCTTCGGTGTAAACATAAATCTTTTGTCCGTCTTCTACTAATGCTGCCTGATTTAGATTCGAATCATCTGCCTCATCCAGCAGTCCTCCGGCAGCTTCAATGGCTTCAAAAACTCTCGCGTCCTCTGAAAGTTCGTACACGCCAGGTTTTTTTACTGCCCCGGAAACCTGAATAAAGACCTTTGGTTGGTCCTTAGTTTTATCCGTTTTTTCCTCTGTGGTTTCTTTCGTAGATTCTGTGACAGTCTCCTTTTCTTTCGCCTGAAAATAAGACTGTTTTCCACATCCCATAAGTAAGAATGTTGAGCATAAAAAAACGCTCAATGCAATGATTAATTTTTTCATAACGTCCTCCTTTCAAAAAGGAGTCCGATTGTTCACAAGCTAAATTGTAAATGAAAAAATCAATTATTACAAGAGCGTTTCAAAAATGTTACATTTATTATTTTTAAAATGCTTCATTTATTTTTAATCTTACATTTTTTAAAACTCAGAAAAAACAGAATCAATAATCGCCATAGCCTCATCGATTTCTTTTTTATCTGCAATCAGTGGTGGCAACATACGAAGAACATCTTTGCCTGCGGAAAGAACCACTAAACCTTTGTCTAAGCATTTTTTCACTACGTCTCCCACTGGAATCGTAAGTACCAATCCCTGCATGTAGCCCATTCCTCTATGGGCTTTGGCAAAGTCGTACTTCTTTGTCAATTCTTCTAATTTCTCCTCAAAATAAGGAGCAACTAAAGCCACATGTTCCGGAAGTTTCATTTCCTCCATCATAGATACTGATTTTGCCACTGCGCTACAAACAAGAGGATTACCGCCATAGGTGGTTCCATGATCACCTGGTACCAAAGAATGTGTGGCAATCTTATCAGTAACAGCAAATGCTCCTACAGGAACACCTGCGCCCAATGCCTTGGCTGTTGTAACAATATCTGGACGAACATTGTAATTTTGATATGCGTACATCTTTCCACTTCGTCCCATGCCACACTGGATTTCATCCATAATTAATACAATATCATGTTCATCACATAAAGCACGAACACCTTCTATAAATTCTTTCGTAGCTGGATAGATTCCACCTTCTCCCTGAATCGTCTCCATAATAATGGCACAGGTCTTTTCTGAGACAAGAGCCTTAACGCTTTCAAGGTCATTAAAGGTTGCAAACTTTACTCCTTCCATCAATGGATAGAAAGGATCTCTGTAATGCTTTGTTCCTGTTACAGAAACAGCTCCTACTGTTCTTCCATGGAACGAATGGTCCATAGCAATAATCTCGTGTCCTGCAAACCCATCTCTTACATAAGCATATTTTTTAGCCGTTTTAATAGCTCCTTCAATTGCTTCAGCTCCTGAGTTTGTAAAGAATACCTTATCCATGCCGGTAGCTTCTGCCACAGCCTTTGCTGCTTCTATTACCGGTGGATGATAATACAGATTCGATGTATGTAAAATCTTATCTACCTGTTCTTTTAAAGCATCATTGTACTCTTTATTTCCATAGCCAAAGGCCATGACACCGATTCCTGATCCAAAATCCAGATACTTTTTCCCATCGGTATCATATAAATACATACCTTCTCCGTGATCAAAGACTACAGGGAAACGATTGTATACGTGGAATAAATTTTCTTCTGCTAAATCAATATATTCTTGCTTTTCCATTATGCTTCCTCCGAATAAAACTTCTGATCTTCATCCTTTAAAATCGCAGTACCAATACCTTTATTGGTAAAGATTTCAAGCAAAAGACAGTGTGCTATTCTTCCATC
>JAILMB010000277.1 GCA_024692825.1 Lachnospiraceae bacterium
ACTCCCGGACAAATAGTTACATTCATCCCTATCCAGGCATTTTTCTTTATAGTAACTTTTCCATATGTATACTTTGTATGACGTTCATTCATGTCATGATTAATTGTTGCAATTCTAAGACCAGGCGCAGCCATTACACCATCCTCAAATTCAATTCCACCGGATGCCGAAAGAATAGCTGAGTGATTGATAAAAATACCCTTTCCAAATTTAACCGTATTTCCAAAATCACAGATAAAAGGAGTAAGGATTCTCACATCATCTAGTTTTCTGTCAAACAGTTCTTCAAGATAACCTACATAGGATGAATCATCTGGCATGCAAGCATTTGCCTTTGCACAAAGAGTTCTGGCTCTCATCATCTCATCAACTGCATCCATAAAATAAGGCTCTCTATTATCAGTAGGTCCACCCTGGGCCATTAATTCAAAAACATAACCTTTTTTGTAATCCACTAATCTTTCCTCCATTTCTATTCCTTTACATCAACCCGTTAGCGGAAAACCACTTCTCTACAGATGCTTTCGCATTTGCAGCCTGACTTCCGGTAATAGCAAGTCCATTTTTTACATCAGCGCCTGCCGCATATTTTCTTACATCGCCTTCACTAGAACCCATTCCACTTCCTTCATTGGTACAAAGCGGAAGTACAGTCTTTCCGGTAAAATCATATCTCTCTAAAAATGTCGCCACTGCCATGGGAAAGGTTCCCCAGTAATTGGGATAAGCAAGTACGATGGTGTCGTATTCGTCTATGCTATCCAAATAAGAGGTAAGCTCCGGGCGAGCGTTTTCTCTTAAATCTTTTTTTGCTTCCTCAATGCAGGTCATGTACACAGGTGAATATGGATCCTTCATATCAATTTTAAATATGTCTGCTTCGATGAGTTCCTTCATCTGGTTCACAACAATTTCTGTGTTTCCTACTTTCACGTATCTCATTGCTCCGCCAAAATAGTTTTCATCCGCTCTTGAAAAAAATGCGATTAATGTTTTTGCCATCTTTGTTTCCTCCATAAAAAATTTTATCAATAATTATGATTCCCAATTGGTTTTGTCCTTTGATGTTTACATTATCCCACCATCGCCTTATAATATCCAATAGAAACATTTGATACTTGATTTAATTTTTAAATATCAGAGGTGCGTTATGACAACAAAGCAAATCGATTATTGTATTGAACTGGCTCATACAGAAAGTTTTTCCAGAGGTGCGGAGAACATGTTTGTAAGCCAGCCCACTTTTTCCTATCAGATTAAACTGTTGGAAGAAGAGGTTGGTTTTCAGATTTTTGTAAGAAATGGAAAAGGTGCCTCGCTGACGCCTGCCGGTCAGCAATTCGTAACCTACCTTTCCAATATGCGCCAAGAAATGAAGCGTGCCATTGAGCAGGGGCAAAATTTCAGTGCGAAATACCAGGATAATATTAGCATCAGCCTTATGGTAAGACAGGCGATTTACTTTTTACCGGAGGCAATTAAGGAGTTTGAAACAAACGACCCCGGGGTTTTAATTACGCCCCTTTTTCAATATGAAAATGGCATCGACAGTTTTTTGAAAAATGAATCCGACATCGTTTTTGCTTTGGAAGAACAAACAAAACAGCTGGCAGGAACAAATGTCCACCAGCTGTTTCAAAGCCATATTTATTTAGTTTGTGATAAAAACGATCCTCTTTCAGAGAAGAATCTCATCACAGATGAGGACCTTTATGGTCGTACCCTTATGGTGGGTGGTGGTTCACCGACGCTTCTTCGAAGCATACAGCAAAAACTCATCGCCTCTGGGAAAATCGAATACTTTAACAGTCCAAATCACGATACCACTCTTACAAACATCGCAGTAGGCAAAGGAATCTGCCTGTCTCCCGGTTTTTTAAATGATCACAGCGGACAGTTTGCCTGGATTCCTTATGACTGCAACGATACCTTTTCATGCGTTCTCTGCACTCATAAATCAGACGGGCGTCATAGCCTTGATACTTTTATTAAAGTGTTACAAAAGTTATATAACGAAGCAGTTGCCTTTCCGTTATAAGGCCCTTGCCTTCATAAAACTGAAAACACATCCCATGATGTGGTCGTAATATTCTACTCACTTTATGCCTCTGATTCATTTGCGTAAAATTCCCATTATCCACTCGGAGTCGGGTGTTTCAAGGTTTTTATCTATAGTCATCTCTTCCATTATGCCCTGGAAGGCTGACCAAAAACAAAGTGCCAGGAGTTTG
>JAILMB010000080.1 GCA_024692825.1 Lachnospiraceae bacterium
TGCTAAGGGTATAGGTCGGGTGACCGGCGCGAGGGTTCAAATCCCTCCTTCTCCGTTATATATGGCGCCATAGCCAAGTGGTAAGGCAAAGGTCTGCAACACCTCTATCACCAGTTCGAATCTGGTTGGCGCCTCTCATCCTTCGGAATTTTTCCGAAGGATTTTTTTATAGAATAAAGATTGTTAATTTTTTTTCACAAGACTATTGACAAAGGAATATAAAATAGGGTAAAGTAACTGACTGTAAGACAAAGGCGTCTTGGACATGTAGGTCCAAGGCGCCT
Source organism: Lachnospiraceae bacterium (assembly GCA_024692825.1). Lineage (GTDB taxonomy): Bacteria > Bacillota > Clostridia > Lachnospirales > Lachnospiraceae > JAILEN01. The sequence goes on from JAILMB010000080.1 coordinate 285, forward strand.
TTTTTTACGTTTAAAGAAAGAAAAAGGAGGTATATCAATGTGTTCAATCATCGGGTTTTTAACAGCCAGTGATAGAAAAGAAGTAGAAGATGCGCTGTTAAAAACTTATTCCAGAGGCCCTGATGCAACAAGAATTATAAAAACGAAAAGCGGGTATCTGGGATTCAATCGACTTTCTATTATGGGTCCGACTATGAACGGTATGCAGCCTTTTATATACGGAAAAAAACAAACATTACAAGAAGTTACAGAAGATGCACAAGTCGTATTAGTATGTAACGGAGAAGTATACGGATTTCGACCATTGAAAGAAGAATTAGTTGCAAAGGAGCATAAATTCATCAGTGAATCGGATTGTGAAATTCTCCCGGCTATGTATTTAGAATACGGAACAGAAATGTTTGAAAAATTAGATGCAGAATTTGCATTGATTCTATATGATGTAAAAAATGATAGCTACATTGCAGCAAGAGATCCAATAGGAATAAGACCTTTATACTATGGTCAAAAGGAAGACAAAAGTTACGTATTTGCTTCAGAACCAAAAAACCTTGTAGGAATTGTAGATAAGATTTATCCTTTCCCACCGGGTCACTATTTTAAAGATGGTGAATTTATTTGTTATAGAGATATCTCAGTTCCAAAGAAAATGAACAATGATGATTTGGAAGTAATCTATAAAAACATTCACGATAAATTGATTCAGGGAATCAAAAAGAGAATGGACGCAGATGTTCCGGTAGGATTTTTATTATCTGGCGGTTTAGATTCTTCACTAGTATGTGGAATTGCTGCTGAACTTTCAGATAAGCCTTTAGAAACATGGGCAATAGGAATGGATATCGATGCCATTGATTTAAAATATGCCAGACAGGTTGCAGATTATATCCACTCAAATCATCACGAAGTAATTATTACAAAAAAAGATGTTCAAGAAGCGTTAGAAACAGTTATTAAAATTCTAGGAACCTATGATATTACAACTGTTCGAGCATCAATGGGAATGTATTTGGTTTGTAAGTACATTCATGAAACATCTGATGTAAGAGTACTTTTAACCGGCGAAATATCAGACGAAATATTTGGATATAAATATACAGACTTTGCTCCAAATGCAAAAGAGTTTCAAAAAGAAGCAGAAAAACGAATTCATGAAATTCATATGTATGATGTACTTCGAGCAGATCGATGCATCAGCGTAAATTCGCTGGAAGCGAGAGTTCCATTTGGAGATTTGGATTTTGTGGAATACTGTATGTCCATTGATCCAGAAAAGAAGATGAACCATTACAACAAAGGAAAATACTTACTTAGAAAGGCATTTGAAGAAGATGCATGTATACCTGATGAAATCCTTTGGAGAGAAAAAGCAGCATTTTCTGACGCTGTAGGACATTCATTAAAAGATGATTTAGTAGAGGTTGCGGAAAGTACATACAGCGATGAAGCATATGAAGAGGCCATAAAAAAATACGACCATGCGAAGCCTTTTACAAAAGAATCTCTTTTATATCGAGAAATATTTGAAAAATATTATCCAAATCAATCACAGATGGTAATTGATTTTTGGATGCCAAATAAAAACTGGGAAGGATGTAATGTATCAGATCCATCCGCAAGAGTGCTTTCAAATTATGGTGAAAGCGGAGTATAACAAAGCATTATATAAAATACATTATATAAGGAACAAAGGCGTTCCGAAGTTGTAAGGACTTCGGGGCGCCTTTTATAATGAAAGGAGCTATTTTATGGAAAAGAAAAATGTACCGGAAATGTTTGGGTCAATGGTGTTTGATGACCGTGTAATGAGAGCAAGATTATCTGATAAGGTATACAACTCATTACGTAAAACAATTGATGAAAATGTAAAATTAGATCCTGCAGTTGCTGATGCAGTTGCACAGGAAATGAGAGACTGGGCAGTAGAAAAAGGTGCTACACACTTTACTCATTGGTTCCAGCCACTTACTGGTGTTACAGCTGAAAAACATGACAGTTTCATCAGTCCTTCTCCAGACGGTGGAGTAATTATGGAATTTTCCGGAAAAGAATTAATAAAAGGCGAACCTGATGCTTCATCTTTCCCTTCCGGTGGACTTCGTGCTACCTTTGAAGCTAGAGGTTATACAGCATGGGATCCTACATCTTATGCATTTATAAAAGATCATACCCTTTGCATCCCAACTGCCTTTTGCTCATACTCAGGTGATGCTTTGGATAAGAAAACACCTCTACTTCGTTCTATGCAGGCTCTTAATCGCCAGGCAAAGAGAATCTTGAAATTATTTGGAAAAGAAGTGAAGTATGTAAGAACCAGTGTTGGACCAGAACAGGAATATTTCTTAGTAGATAAGGAAATGTTTGAAAAGAGACCTGACCTTGTTTATACAGGAAGAACCTTGTTTGGTGCTATGCCTCCGAAAGGACAGGAATTAGATGATCATTACTTTGGTGTGATTAAGCCAAGAGTTTCAGCATTTATGGAAGACTTAAATGATGAACTTTGGAAATTAGGAATTCTTGCAAAGACAGAACATAATGAAGTGGCACCGGCACAGCACGAACTTGCACCGATTTATTCCACAACCAATGTAGCAACTGATAATAACCAGCTTACAATGGAAATTATGCAGAAGGTTGCTAGAAAACATGGTATGGTTTGCCTTTTACATGAGAAACCTTTCGCGGGTGTAAATGGTTCAGGAAAGCACAATAACTGGTCAATGGCTACAGACACAGGTGTGAATTTGCTTTCTCCTGGAGACACCCCTTATGAAAATGCCCAGTTCTTATTGTTCCTTGCAGCAGTAATTCAGGCAGTAGATGATTATCAGGATTTGCTTCGATTATCCGTAGCAACAGCAGGAAATGATCATAGATTAGGAGCGAATGAAGCTCCACCAGCAATCATTTCTGTATTCCTTGGTGATGAGCTTTCCGCTATCTTAGATGCGATTAAAAACGATACACCATATGAAGGTCAGGAGAAAGTTATTATGAAGCTAGGGGTACATTCCCTACCAAGATTTTCTAGAGACACCACTGATAGAAACAGAACTTCTCCTTTTGCTTTCACCGGTAACAAGTTCGAATTCCGTTCCTTAGGTTCAGCTAATAGTATCGCTTGCTGTAACATCATGTTAAATTCTGCGGTAGCGGAAAGTTTAAAACAATATGCAGACCGTTTAGAGGGTGCAAAGGACTTTGAGTCTGAATTACATGAATTAATTCGTGAAGTAATTAAGAAACACGAACGTATCCTCTTCAATGGAAATGGATATGGAGAAGAATGGGTGAAGGAAGCTACAGAAGTTCGTGGATTATCAAATTTAAAGACCACAGCAGATGCAATGCCTCACCTTTTAGATGAACAGAATATGAAAATGCTTATGGAACATAAGGTATTTACTGAAACAGAGTTACATTCGAGATGTGAAATCATGTTAGAGAACTACTGCAAGACAGTAAATATTGAAGGACATACCATGGTAGA
>JAILMB010000283.1 GCA_024692825.1 Lachnospiraceae bacterium
GCGTCCTATGCAATCAGATTTGCAGCCAGTTTTCCTCAGATGGCTGTGATTTTATCAGGAATGAGCGACATGAATCAGATGAAGGATAACCTTTCTTTTATGAAAGACTTTACTCCTTTAAATGACAGTGAGTTTGATGCACTTGCAAAGGTATGTGGTGTGATGAAAGGATTAGACCTCATCCCTTGTACTTCCTGCAAGTATTGTATTGAAGAAAACGAATGCCCAAAGGGAATTCTGATTCCGGAAATGTTTGCAGCCTTTAATGCTAAGGAGGCCTTTCACAATTCAAAGGGAAATGCCATCCATGATCAGAGTTTAAGAGATGGACATGGAAAGGCATCTGATTGTATTAAGTGTGGTAAATGTGAAAAAGTATGTCCTCAGCATTTAGAAATTCGAAATCTCCTGGTAAAAGTTGCAAATACTTTTGAAGTATAGAAGCATATTTACGAGGGAGTACCTTTGTGAAGACGATAGTTCACAGGGGTGGTACCGGTGTATTTTTTAAAAACAGAAATAAAAAAACTGGGAGAAGAAAAACAAAGCTTATCACAGATTTCATTAATGGTTAGTTCTGTAGTTGTAAGTAATGTTTTTGCACGTTGGATGCGTTGTTCTTTGATGTAATCATTTATGCTGCATCCACATTCTTCTTTAAATTTTCTGGAGAAATAGTACATGCTATAATTAAAATGAGAGGAAATTACTTGAAGATTAATCTCCTCTTCTATATGGAGTTTAATATATTCCCGACACTGGATGACAGGTTGGGAAGATTTTTTTGTGTCAAATTTTACGGCATGAACGCGACTGATGAAGTCCTTTTGTAAATCCAGAGCACATTGACGTAAATCCATTAAAGTACGACAGGATTCAATTTGTTCTACATAATAAAGCTGGAGATGATATCCAATTTCCGGTGGAAGTCCTCCACTAATGGCTGCGTAGACACTTTTTCCTAAATACATCAGAATTAAATCCTTTCCGGAACGAAGAGAGTCTTTTTCATAAACGGATCGAATGGGCATTTTGTTTATGGTGTTATTCACAGATTGGTAGAGATGCTCCATATTGCCTTCGTTAATAGCTATAAAATCAGTTTGTTCTAAGGTCCATTGCGCTCTGGCTGCGTCCTTATCATTCTTCATAAGGGTGGAAAATAAGAGATTGGTATCTGACTCTCGACCTGGAAAGGTAATTCGATTGACATTGCAGATTTCTCCTGTAATTGCACTATAGAATTGAATGGCGTATTGATACTGAATGGTAGTAGATAAAACAGGTATGGCCATGTATTCTTCAACTAGATTTTTAATAGAACTAGCTTGTGTGCGATATAAAAACTGATTAAACAGATCGGTAAGGGTAGTTCGATTTAGTGTTTGAGATGAAATGGGACCAAGAATATGGTGACGACGATTTCCTCGCTTGGGATATTCTGTGACAGCGATGTAATTTACGCCTAAATCCGTTCCTAAAATCATGGGGCCGCTTAAAGGTTCATTTTTTTCTACCAAGGGTGCAGTTAGATCTAGTGAACGAATGATGTAATCAAATAGAGTAGAACCTTGGGGGTACATTTCTAAAAGTTCCATATCATCGTTATATACATAGTAAAAAATATGATAGTTTTCCTTTAAAAATTTCCAAAAATACTTTAAGGCATCTGTCATGAGTATACTCCAAAATAAACTAAAATATGATATATAAGACTAAATTATAATATCATAAATAATAGAATCTTGCTATATTTTGATTAAGAAAGGAAAGCTGTTATAGACAGCAATGTTATAAAAGGAGGATATAGTTATGGGAAATAACGGCGGCCTAAAAGGGATGTTAAACGCTAGTGAAAGAGATGGCGTTTCCTATCGTAAGGCAAAATTGTGGGAGATGATATTAGGTAATGCGAATAATGGATGTGGTATTTGCTTTTACTTACTTATGATGTATGCAAGTTACATCGCAAGTGAAGGATATGGAATTGCTACAGCAGTCGCAGGTATCATTATTACAGCATCTCGTTTGTTTGATGGATTTACGGATGCAATCGCAGCAGCAGTTTATGAGAAGTTTCCACCAAAGCATGGTAAGGTTCGTATCTTTATTATGCTTGGATGGTTCTTTGCAACATTAGGTGTACTTACAATGTACAATTGGGCGTCTGGAAAATATTCTGGCGCAGTTGGAATTGCAGTATTTATTTTTGCATATGTTGTATATATCATTGGTTACACATTAAACAATGTGGCAGGTGCAACTGTTAGCATCATTATTACAAATGATCCTACACAGCGTCCGATGAATGGTTTGATTTCAACCATGTATTCTTACATTACACCTATTGTATTTAATACAATTATTGCATTTTTGATTTTGCCAAAATATGACAATCAGTATAATGCGGCAATGTTGAAGGAAGCGTGTTTCTTATATGCAGCAGTTGCATTGTTCTTTGTCATCGTTGCATGTATTGGACTTAAGAATGTAGATACAGAAGAAACCTTTACTGCTCTTGGCAGCAAGGGTAAAAAAGATCCGGAAGCAAAGATTTCAATGAGAGATATGTGGAATGTATTTTCACAGAATAAAGAAACAAGAATGTTTATTTTGACTTTGGCTTCTGATAAGTTTGCACAGCAGGTAGCTTCTCAGTCTATTATCGGAACCATGTTAAACGGTATCTTAATCGGAAGTTATATGATGTCAACTTTGGTTGGTAACTTCTCAATGATTATTGGTATTTTCTTTGCCTTTGCAGGTGGTGTATACGTAGCCCGCTACGGTGCAAAAAAATCTACAGTAGTTTGGTCATGGGTTGCAATTGGTGTTACATCAATTATCTTTATCTTCTTTATGTTCTTAGGTGTAGATGGTATGAAGAGCGTAGGTGTTATGGGTGCACCGGTTATTATTTATGCAATCTTAAGCACCTTCTTAACAGGAGTAAAGATGATTCTTACTACAACCGGAACTGCAATGCGTGCCGATGTTGTAGATTATGAGTTGGAGCGTTCTGGAAATTATATGCCTGCAGTAATTGGTGGTGTATATTCTTTCGTTGATAAATTGATTACTTCTATCTGCTCTACTGTTGCAGCTGTTTGTGTATCCTTTATTGGATATAAGAATACAGTTCCACAGATGGGCGATAAGGCAACTCCAGAAATCTTTTGGATGACAATGGTGCTTTTCTTAGGACTTCCAATTGTTGGATGGATAATTAATATCCTTGCAATGAAGGGCTATTCTTTGGATAAGGAACGAATGGTTGAAGTTGCAAAGAATATTGAAGAGAAAAAAGCACAGGCAATGTCTGAAAATAAATAGTAGGAGTTTTATATGAAAGAGTGCAAGTCATATCTAAACGGCATGATGGTATCTGACTGGAGAGCAGTTTGGATTACCCCGGAAAAACAAACCACGCCGGAACAAAGAAAAGGTGCGGGATATTTAAAAAAGAGTTTTTCTTTAAATAAAAGAGAACTGCTTTCTAATGAAAAAAACAGAATAGTATTAACGGCTACAGCACATGGCTTGTATGAATGTAAGATTAACGGTCAAAGGGTAAGCGATGCATTGCTTACCCCGGGCTGTGATGAATATGAAAAAAGATTACAGTATCAAAGCTATGATATTACAGGACTGCTACAAGAGGGCGACAATGAAGTATTTGTGACTTTAGGAGATGGTTGGTATCGTGGCTGTAATGGAATCGATGGCGTTAGAAATCTTTTTGGTGAGGATTTGTCTTTCCTTTGCCAGATGCAAATCTGGGAGAAGACAAAGGAGACAGAAAGAGTATTAACATCAGATCCTATCCTGGTTTCTGATGGTAGCTGGATGGCCTGCGAAGAAGGTCCAATTACCTTAACCGACTTGGAACTGGGGGAAGACTATGATGCCAGAAAAGAAGAAGTTTTGGATGAGGAGACTCTTTGGCATGAAGCAAGAGAGATTGAGGGTACCTTTGATAATTTAGTGCCTACAGAAACAGTTCCAATTAGAGGGATGGAATCCTTTGTGGGAAAGAAGATACCCGTGCCAAATGATGAGATTGTTTATGATTTTGGACAGAACATCGCAGGATATACAGAACTTGTCATAAAGAACGCAAAATCAGGTCAAAAAATTACTCTTGTTCATGGAGAAACCCTAGATGAAAATGGAAACTTTACCATAGAGAATTTCCAGCCTGGAGAAAGAAATCAGTCAGGAGGAATCAAACAGGAAATCCACTATATCTGTAAAGATGGAGACAATGTTTATCATCCACTATTTTCGATGTTTGGGTTCCGCTATGCAAAGGTTGAAACAGATATTAGTCTTGAACAAATAGAACTGAAATCCAGAGCGGTGTATTCAGACATGGGTGAAACCGCAAGATTTGTTTGCGGAGACGAGGATTTAAATCAGCTGTTTCAAAACAGTCTTTGGAGTATGAAAGGAAACTTCTGTGATATTCCTACGGATTGTCCAACAAGGGAACGAGCTGGATGGACAGGAGATGCTGGGGTGTTTGTACGCACTGGTACCTATCTAATGCGAAGTTTTCCAGTATACAAAAAATGGCTTGCAAATGTACGAGTGAATCAGCATGAGGATGGTAAGATGGCTTATATCAGCCCGAAAAATGGAAAGCCTGGAAAGATTGCAGAAATGTTTTCCGCATCTGTAGGCTGGGGGGATTCGGCTGTGATTGTACCATTTGAAGTATATGAAAAAACAGGAGATATATCTGTTTTAGAAGAAAATTATGACATGATGAAGCGCTGGGTGAATTTCTTATCACAGCGTGCAGGAAAAACCAAATTAAAACATCGATTTGGAAAGAATCCATACCGGAAATATATTATCGATACAGGCATGGACTATGGCGAATGGTGTGAACCGGGCGCAAATGTAATGGAAACGATGAAAAAGGCTTTTTCTGATGGTCAGCCGGAAGTGGCAACTGCCTATTTTGCCTATTCTTCTCGAATGCTTTCTAAAGTCGCAGGAATTCTTGGCAAAAAATCAGATGAAAAATACTATATGGATTTGTCTGAACATGCAACAAAAGCCTATCGTTACTTACAGGTAAAAGATGGACATATAGAATCAGATCGTCAGTGCGAGTTTGTTCGACCTATTGCTTTTTCTCTTTTATCAGAAGAGGATGAAAAAACGGCGGCGAAGGATTTAAATGATAAGGTGATAGCAAATGGTTATCATTTGAATACAGGATTTTTATCAACTCCATTTTTATGCTTTGTTTTATGTAAACATGGTTATGTAGACACCGCCTACAAGCTTTTATTACAAAAGGACAGCCCAAGCTGGTTGTATTCTATTACAAAGGGTGCAACCACCATATGGGAAACCTGGGATGGCATAAGAGAAGATGGCAGTGTGCATGATTCTTTGAACCACTATTCCTATGGAGCTGTATCAGGATTTTTATTAAGTGGAGTTTGTGGAATTAACTATCGCTTTGATGAAGTTCGAATCCAGCCCTATGTCAATGCATCCATTGGATTTGCAAAGGGGTGCTATGATTCGCCAAGGGGAAGAATTGTTTCTGAATGGTTCTATGAGAAGGAATCGGATAGCTATCATTATCACGTTGAGATCCCGGAAGGAATCTCTGCAGTATTTATAAAAGAAAATGGAGATGAAATATCTCTTACACAGGGAAGTTATGATTTTTAAAGCATAATAAATATCCTCTAATGGAATCCGTTGCAAACAAGA
>JAILMB010000284.1 GCA_024692825.1 Lachnospiraceae bacterium
GCGTCCTATGCAATCAGATTTGCAGCCAGTTTTCCTCAGATGGCTGTGATTTTATCAGGAATGAGCGACATGAATCAGATGAAGGATAACCTTTCTTTTATGAAAGACTTTACTCCTTTAAATGACAGTGAGTTTGATGCATTAGCTAAGGTATGTGGGGTTGTAAAGGGATTAGATTTAATTCCATGTACAGCCTGTAAGTATTGCATTGAAGAAAACGAGTGCCCAAAGGGAATTCTGATACCTGAAATGTTTGCTGCATTTAATGCCAAAGAAGCATTTCATAATACAAAAGGAAACCAGATTCATGAAAATGCTCTTCGTGAGGGACATGGAAAGGCATCTGATTGTATTAAGTGTGGTAAATGTGAAAAAGTATGTCCTCAGCATTTAGAAATTCGAAATCTGTTGGTAAAGGTGGCAAATACTTTCGAAGTTTAAGGCATGCCCTTTGAAATGAAACCTCCGTGGAGACGGAAGTTTACGGGGGTTGTACCAGTATATTTTTTAAAGACTGAAATAAAAAAACTTGGAGAGGAGAAGCATAGTTTGTCACAGATTTCATTGATAGAAAGCTTTGTAGTAGTAAGTAAAGTTTTCGCTCTCTCCACTCGCTGCTCTTTGATGTAATCGTTTACTGTGCAACCACATTCCTCTTTGAATTTTCTGGAAAAGTAGTACACACTGTAGTTAAAATGAGAGGAAATTACTTGGAGATTAATATCTTCTTCAATGTGGAGCTTTATATATTCCCGACACTGGATGACAGGTTGGGAATATTTTTTTGTGTCATATTTTATGGAATGTACTCTTGTAATAAAGTCTTTTTGTAAATCAAGAGCACATTGTCGTAAGTCCATGAGGGTGCTACAAGATTCAATTTGCTCCACATAATAAAACTGTAAATGGTAGCCGATTTCAGGTGGAAGGCCTCCACTGATGGCAGCATACAGGCATTTCCCTAAATACATAAGAATCATATTTTTTCCAGAACGTAGGGAATCTTTTTCGTAAACAGATCGGATAGGCATTTTATTAATGGTAGTATTTACAGAACGATACAAATGCTCCATATTTCCATCATGAATTGCCTGAAAATCTTCTTGTTCTAATGTCCATTGAGTTTTTGCGGCGTCCTTTTCTCCCTCAATAATAGAAGAGAATAGGGAATTGGTATCTACTTCATGTTTTGGAAAAATAATATTATTAACATTACACACCTCTCCTACAATTGCGCTGTAAAATTGGATGGCATACTGATACTGAATGGTAGTGGATAAAACGGGAATAGTCATATATTCTTCTACTATATTCTTAATAGAACTTGCCTGAGTACGATATAAAAACTGATCGAAAATATCAGTCAGTGTATTACGATTCAGTGTTTGTGAGGAAATAGGACCAAGAATGTGATGGCGACGTGTTCCCTTTTTTGTGTATTCCGTTACACCAATGTAATTTACGCCTAAATCTGTTCCAAGTAACATGGGACCTCGTAGTGGTTTCTTTTCTTCAATTAGTGGAGCAGTAAGGTCGATGGTACGAATAATATAATCGAAGAGTGTAGATCCCTCTGGATACATTTCTAACAGTTCCATATCATCGTTGTAGATATAGTAAAAAATATGATAATTCTCGTCTAAAAATTTCCATAAGTATTTTAATGCATCTGTCATAGTTATACCTTCAAAATAAGCTAAAATATAATATATAGGACTAAAATATAATATCACAAATATTAGAATCTTGCTATATTTTGACTAAGAAAGGCAAGCCACCATAAAGTGGCGAGGTTATAAAAGGAGGATATAGTTATGGGAAATAACGGCGGCCTAAAGGGTATGTTGAACGCAAGCGAGAGAGATGGCGTTCAGTACCGTAAGGCGAAATTGTGGGAGATGATACTCGGTAATGCAAATAACGGATGTGGTATTTGTTTTTACCTACTTATGATGTATGCAAGTTATATTGCAAGTGAAGGATATGGTATTGCAACAGCGGTTGCAGGTATTATTATTACTGGTTCTCGTTTATTTGATGGATTTACTGATGCTATTGCAGCAGCGGTGTATGAAAAGTTTCCTGCCAAGCATGGAAAGGTTCGCATTTTCTTAATCATTGGTTGGCTGTTTGCGACGATTGGTGTGTTGACCATGTATAACTGGGCTTCAGGTAAATATAGTGGAGTCACAGGAATTGTAGTATTCATTGTTGCATACGTAATTTATATCATTGGTTACACCTTAAATAATGTATCTGGTGCTACTGTTAGTATCATTATTACAAATGATCCTACACAGCGCCCAATGAACGGTTTAATTTCAACAATGTATTCATATATTACACCACTTGTGTTTAACACAATCATTGCATTTTTGATTTTGCCAAAGTACGACAATCAGTATAACGCCGCAATGTTAAGAGAAGCTTGTTTCCTATATGCAGCTGTAGCATTGTTCTTTGTTGTTGTCGCTTGTATCGGATTAAGAAATGTGGATACTGAAGAAACATTTAATGCTCTTGGAAACAAGGGAAGTAAAAATGCTGAGACAAAGATTAGCTTGAAAGATATGTGGAATGTTTTCTCAAAAAATAAAGAAACAAGAATGTTTATTTTAACTTTAGCATCTGATAAATTTGCACAGCAGGTTGCTTCACAATCTATTATTGGAACCATGTTAAACGGAATCTTAATTGGAAGTTATATGATGTCTACTATGGTAGGTAACTTCTCAATGATTATCGGTATTTTCTTTGCTTTTGCAGGTGGTGTGTATGTAGCACGATATGGTGCAAAAAAATCTACAGTTGTTTGGTCATGGGTTGCAATTGGAATTACATCTATTAACTTTTTATTCTTCTTATACCTTGGTGTAGATGGAATGAAGAGCGTAGGTGTTATGGGAATTCCAGTTATTATTTACGCAATTTTAAGTACTGCTCTTACTGGAGTAAAGATGATTCTTACAACTACTGGAACGGCAATGCGTGCAGATGTAGTTGACTACGAGTTGGAGCGTTCTGGAAATTATATGCCAGCTGTAATTGGTGGTGTGTACTCTTTTGTAGATAAATTGATCACATCAATTTGCTCAACAGTTGCAGCAATTTGTGTATCCTTTATCGGATACAAGAACACTGTTCCACAGATGGGGGATGAGGCTACTCCAGCAATCTTCTGGATGACAATGGTATTGTTCTTAGGGCTTCCAATTATTGGATGGATTATCAATATCTTAGCAATGAAGGGTTATTCTTTGGATAAAGAAAGAATGGTAGAAGTTGCAAAGAATATTGAAGAAAAGAAAGCACAAGCTATGGCTGAAGCTGCAGAGTAGGAGTTTTATATGAAAGAGTGCAAGTCATATATCAACGGTATGAGGATATCTGATTGGAGAGCAACTTGGATTACTCCAGAGGAGGAAACAAAACCGGAGACAAGACAAGGGGCTGGATATTTAAGAAAGAAGTTTACGATAAAGAAAGGTGAAATTCTTTCGAATAATGAAAATAAAATTATATTAACAGCTACGGCTCATGGCTTGTATGAATGTAAGATCAATGGCCAAAGGGTAAGCGATGCGTTGCTTACCCCAGGCTGTGATGAATATGAGAAACGATTGCAGTACCAGTGTTACGATATTACCGAACTGTTACAAGAAGGAGAAAATGAAATCTTTGTAACGCTTGGAGATGGATGGTATCGTGGCTGTAATGGTATAGATGGTGTTCGAAACCTCTTTGGTGAGGATTTGTCTTTTCTATGTCAAATGCAAAGTTGGAAGAAAACAGATGGATTTGAAGGAGAGTTTATATCAGAGCCCTTGGTGGTGACAGATCATACATGGGAAGCTTGCGAAAAAGGGCCTATTACTCTTACGGATTTAGAACTTGGTGAAGATTATGATGCAAGAAAAGAAGGGTTTTTAAATGAGAAAGCTCTTTGGCATGATGCAAGAGAAATAGAGGGTAGTTTCGAAAATCTTGTCCCAACAGAAACTGTTCCAATTCGGGCAATAGAATCATTCGTAGGAAAGAGAGTATCTGTACCAAATAAGGAAGTAGTCTATGATTTTGAACAGAATATTGCTGGCTATACGGAACTGATAATAAAGGGTGCAAAAGAAGGACAAAAAATTACCCTTATTCACGGTGAAACGTTAGATGAAAATGGAAACTTTACCATAGAAAATTTTCAGCCAGGTGATCGAAATCAGTCAGGTGGGATCAAACAGGAAATCCACTATATCTGTCAGGATGGAGATAATAGTTATCATCCGCTGTTTTCTATGTTTGGATTTCGCTATGTGAAGGTAGAAACAGATATTGATCTTGCAACAGTAGAATTAAGATCAAGAGCAGTATATTCTGACATGGGAGAAACCGCGAGGTTTGTTTGCGGAAATGAGGATTTGAATCAGTTGTTCCAGAATAGTCTTTGGAGTATGAAGAGCAACTTCTGTGACATTCCAACAGATTGTCCTACAAGAGAACGAGCTGGATGGACGGGAGATGCTGGTGTGTTTGTTCGCACTGGAACTTATCTGATGAAGAGCTTTCCTGTATACAAAAAATGGCTTGCTAATGTTCGTTTAAATCAGCATGAAGATGGGAAAATGGCATACATTAGTCCTAAAAACGGCAAGCCGGGAAAAATTGCAGAGATGTTTTCTGCCTCTGTAGGATGGGGCGATGCGGCGGTAATTGTGCCTTATGAAGTGTATGAAAAAACAGGTGATATTTCTGTTTTAGAAGAAAACTATGACATGATGAAGCGATGGGTTAATTTCTTATCGCAACGAGCTGGGAAAACAAAGCTAAAACACAGATTTGGAAAGAACCCATATCGCAAATATATCATCGATACAGGAATGGATTATGGCGAATGGTGTGAACCCGGAGCTAACGTAATGGAGACCATGAAGAAGGCATTTTCGGATGGTCAACCGGAAGTGGCAACAGCATATTTTGCTTATTCTTCTCGCATCTTATCGAAGGTGGCAGGACTTCTTGGCAAAACACAGGACGAAAACTATTTCGAAGATTTAGCAGAAAATGCAACAAAAGCTTATCGATATTTACAGGTGAAGGATGGTCATATTGAAACAGATCGTCAATGTGAACTAGTGCGTCCGATTGCTTTTTCTCTTTTGACAGAGGAGGAAGAAAAAATGGCGGCAAAAGATTTAAATGATAAAGTTACAGCAAATGGATATCATTTAAATACAGGATTTTTATCAACTCCATTTTTATGTTTTGTTTTATGTAAACATGGTTATGTGGAAACTGCTTATAAATTATTATTGCAGAAGGAATGCCCAAGCTGGTTGTATGCTGTGACTAAGGGTGCAACTACCATATGGGAAACCTGGGATGGTATTAAAGAAGATGGAAGTGTTCATGATTCGTTAAATCACTATTCTTATGGAGCCGTATCAGGATTTTTGATAAGTGGTGTGTGTGGTATTCAGTATCGATTTGATGATGTCCGTATTCAGCCTTATGTCAATGCATCCATTGGATTTGCAAAGGGGTGCTATGATTCGCCAAGGGGAAGAATTGTTTCTGAATGGTTCTATGAGAAGGAATCGGATAGTTATCATTATCACGTTGAGATCCCGGAAGGAATCTCTGCAGTATTTATAAAAGAAAATGGAGATGAAATATCTCTTACACAGGGAAGTTATGATTTTTAAAGCATAATAAATATCCTCTAATGGAATCCGTTGCAAACAAGA
>JAILMB010000015.1 GCA_024692825.1 Lachnospiraceae bacterium
GCCATAGACTTTGGAATCATCTTTTCCCATAGATATTCATTCACCTCATCTTTTGCTGTTGGAATATAGGCAGGATATGGCATATGCATCTGATTAATTCCAATGCCGTTTGCCTTGGCTGCTTCTTTATGAGGGCGAAAGTATTCACATAACTCTTCTGTACTTTGATTAAAGAATTGATTTAATTCGTTTTGATAAAGATTTGTATTTTTTAAATATCCGTTCAAACTAAAATCACAGTTTGTAAATCCAGCCTTTTTTAGTCGTTCAAATCCAATGAATGGATTATCATCTGTCACTGCGTTTTGTGTTTGCACTCCAATGCCTAACATGTAGTTCTCCCTGTCTAACCTCTTACCAGAATTTCCGGCGACCTTCCATAAACTTTTCTACTACCTTCGCCATTGCAATAGACTCCCCGGCAGTAAGTTTATAATCATTTCCACCAGTTCCATTTATTTTTGACAAAAATTCTCTTATCTCATATCGGAAACCATCGCCGCCACCAATGGTGGTATCGTAGTGATCTATATGATTGCTGTCTTCGTAGCGAACATCAAAAGATCTCATAATCCACCAAGGCGCCGGAACATAGATATATCCCTGGGTTCCTGCAATTACAAGCTCACCTTCTGCCTTTACACCAGCTCCTGCCTTTGCAGTAGCCATGGCGTCTTTATATCGAAACTGAATCTTTGTAAAGGTGTCAAAGCCGTCTTCTTTCAGAATAGACTCTAATCTCACATCCTCGTAATCACTGCCAAGCAATTTAAATATAGGTAACATGCAATAACTTCCATATTCCAAAAAAGCTCCGGAATATTTTGCATCAGACATCTCCCTGCTATTTGGATCTCCAAGTCTCGTAAAGGCAGCTTCCACATCTCGAATCTCACCGATTCGTCCACTTCTTGCCACGGAAATCATCTGAGAAAATCCAGGAAGATAAGCAGCACGAATACCTTCCATTAAACAAACTCCACATTCCTTTGCTAAATCATATAACTCCAATGCTTCATCATGAGTAAAGGTCATTGGCTTTTCACAAAGCACATGCTTTCCTGACTCAATGGCTTTTTTTACATATTCATAGTGGGTTTCATTTGGAGATGCCACATAAACTGCATCCACTTCTTCTAAAAACTGTTCATAGTTTTCATTAAATACAGTAAGTCCTGTCCGATTATGAAAGTAATCTCCACTTTCTTTTTCCGGATTATAAGCACAAACAACTTCTGCCCCTGATACATAACTTGTTTCCGAAAAAAATCGATAAGTGATTCGTCCCGTTCCTACAATGCCGATTCGAATAATCTTAAAACGGTCTTCACGAATCAAGGAAGATGAAATATTTGGTGTACGTTCTAAATACACCACATTGCAATACTGTTTTAAGTAATCAAATTTTCCAACCCAATCAGAGCCTAAGACAAAGGTATCAATCCCATACTTTTGAATATCTTCTATCTTTTGGCCCTCATGATCTTCCACAATTATCTCATCTGCAAAGCCAGTATCTTTTACATTTTGAATTCGTGTCATAATGGGATCTACCAGATTTAATTTTCCACGCATTTCATCAAAGTGTTCCGTGGTAACACCTACAATAAGATAGTCTCCTAATTCTTTTGCCCGCTGTAAAATTTTATAATGTCCCTCATGAAATAAATCAAAGGAACCGTAGGTGATAATTTTTTTCATGTTTCATCTCCCCTAAAGTATTATTTCATTGCCACCATTTCTAATCGTTCAAAATGGAAACTTTGCATATATTCATCATTAAAGAAAACAATTGGATTTTTCAGTCCCATTTCTTTTAACTGAGTTTCGATTTCCCTGTAATAAACATTACATATAAAAACTGCAACATTCTCAGGAAGCTGCTTTAGTTCTTCAGGATTTTTTATCTCTAACCCTTCAAAAGTCTTTCCCCAGTTTGCCCTATTATTATCACAGGTATAAAGTGGGGGATATTTTTCTCCATAGTTTTTCATATAGTTTCGACACATATTTCCTGCGCCAAATAACACTCTGTCTCCATAGGAGCGAACCATTCGGTCCATTTCAAACTGCCACAAGAAATAATCTCCAATTTTTTTTGCATAAGTTAAAAGAGCAGGTTTTAAAAATGGCGATGCAGCCAAGGCACTATGGCTGTACTCTAATACCACATCTCCATCAAAATCCATAGCGCGCACTCCACGAATAAGATTTAACCAATCTGTATTTAACCCCTTTTCACTGGTGGATGTAAATGGTAACAACTTACTATTCGATGTTCCATCATTATCAGAAATCAAAACTACTTTTACACGACTACCTAAATCTATCAGTTCCTCATAGGCATTCTGGGCACAAATATTTACATTCCCACTATTAAAGGCAAAGCCAAAGATTTCTTCTCCAGCAGTTTCATTCAGTTCATCTATAAACTCTGCCGCCTCTTTTCCTTTCGAAAACAAGCCACGGTTTAAATGTCCGCCAAAATCTCTACACTGGTTTTCCAAAAGAATCCTAACGCCTTGTTCTTTTGCTAAAGTAATGATAGAAGAATAAAACTCTTTATTGATATCTAGAATTTTATCCCATGGAATTCCAGCAAACAAGGGAGCCACAATTAAGTTCATTACTCCATACTTCCCGCAGCATTTAATACTTTCTTCTGTTAAAGTTTTTAGCTTATCATTATACGAAGTTTGTTTTGTATCCCACA
>JAILMB010000037.1 GCA_024692825.1 Lachnospiraceae bacterium
ATCGACTAACTCATCCTCTCCCATAATCTGTTTTGCTTTTTCTACATTCTGTGAAAATAGAGCCTCTATCGCCTCTTGAATGGCTTTTTCAATCATGTTGCTCATAATAATCATTTCACTGTTTAACTGACGAAGCTGTTCTTCAAATTTTGATCTCATCTATATTCCTCCTTAGCCAAATCGACCTGTAATATAATCTTCTGTTTTCTTACTCTTAGGATAAGAAAATACCTGTTTCGTATCGCCGAATTCAATTAATTCTCCCAGTAAAAAGAAGGCTGTATCATCTGCTACTCGAAGTGCCTGTTGCATATTATGAGTAACTATGACCACTGTATATTTTTTCTTTAACTCCTCCATCAATTCTTCAATTTTAGAAGTAGAAATCGGGTCCAACGCACTCGTTGGTTCATCCATCAACAACACCTCTGGTTGCACTGCCAGTGCTCTTGCAATACAAAGTCTTTGTTGCTGTCCACCAGAAAGACCCAGAGCTGATTTTTTCAATCGATCCTTCACCTCTTCAAAGATGGCAGCACCTTGTAAACTTTCTTCTACAATGCGATCTAGAGTCTTTTTATCCTTAATTCCATGAACTCTTGGCCCATAGGCAACATTGTCATAAATACTCATAGGAAATGGATTCGGCTGTTGAAATACCATACCCACACGTTTACGAAGGACGGTAGTATCCACTTCCGGATCATAAATATCCTCTCCATCTAGCATTACTTTTCCTATAATTCTCACATTTTCAACTAAATCATTCATACGATTTATGGTTTTTAAAAATGTGGACTTTCCGCAACCAGAAGGTCCTATAAAGGCCGTCACCTTATTTTCCCTTATCTCCATATTTACGCCCTTTAAGGCATGGTTATCTCCATAATATAAGTGCAAATCCTGCACAATAATCTTTTTGTTATCTTTCATTTAATCTATCCTCGTTACTTCTAATTTGGACGCTAATCGTTTCGTACCAAAATTAATTACAAATACTAATATAAGAAGTACCACTGCTATACCAAAAGCAGTTTCAAAATCTCCCTCACTAGTAGCCGCAAGATACAATTGCACCGTTAGACTTCCTCCGGACTGGAATACCTTTGGGAATAACTGAGACAATGTATTAGGCAGTGTCTTTGCACTTCCTGCCGTAAAAAGTAAGGCAGCTGACTCACCCACAATACGACCAATCGCAAGTATCATTCCTGTAATAATTCCAGGCATAGCAGATGGAAGTAACACCGTTCGAATGGTATGCCACTTTCCAGCCCCAAGGCCAAAAGCTCCCTGACGATAACTCTCTGGTACCGTTTTTAATGCTTCTTGCGTATTTCTCGTAATCAATGGCAGCACCATTAGAATGAGGGTCAAAGAACCTGTTAGAATGGAATATCCAAGGCCTAAGGTCTGACCAAAAAACATCATACCAAACAAACCAAATATAATAGATGGAATCCCTGATAATGTCTCTGTGGCAAACTCAATTAAATTGACTAATTTTCCGGGTTTTGCATATTCATTCAGATAAATGGCAGCTCCTACACCTACAGGTGTAGCAATTAGCATAGTAAGAACAATAATCATTACCGTATTCACAATATTTCCTGCAATTCCTACCGTTCCCTGTAGTACAGAAGTTACCGACGTTAAAAAGCTCCAATTTACCTGGCGAAATCCCTTCGCAAAAACGTAAAGAATAATAACAGCTAACAAAAAGACAGTAAAAGCGGCGCAAAGATAAATTAGCCCATACAAACAGATATCCATTGGACGTTTTCGTTTGGTTTTTAATGAAATTTTCATTTGACTATCCATCTAGTGAAGCCTCCTTTCTCATCTTTTGCAACACTAAATTTACCAGCATAATAAATATGTATAATACTAATCCCACTGCAAAAAGTACTTCTCTGTGAACCCCCTGGGCATATCCCATCTCACTTACTAATTGCGTCGTTAGGAATCGAACGGAGTTAAATGGAAGCGGGATATTTACAGATCCACCTGCTACCATATTAATAGCCATTGCTTCTCCTAATGCTCTACCAATTCCCAGTACCACACCTGTCATAATTCCAGATTTTGCTGCAGGAATTGTTACATGAAAAATAGTTTGGATTTTGCTGGCCCCAAGAGCTAGGGATGCTGCTCGAAGATCTTTAGACACTGCCCTTATTGAAGACGCACT
>JAILMB010000041.1 GCA_024692825.1 Lachnospiraceae bacterium
TTAATTTCAGGTCATGATTTAAAAGATTTAGAGCAACTTTTAGAACAGACAAAGAATACAGGAATTGACGTATATACCCATTCAGAAATGTTGCCGGCCCACTATTATCCTGCATTTAAAAAGTATCCTCATTTTGCTGGAAACTATGGAAATGCATGGTGGAAACAAAAGTCTGAATTTGCCTCTTTTAATGGACCAATTTTAATGACAACAAACTGTATTGTTCCACCTGCAGAAAGTTATAAAGACAGACTTTGGACAACAGGTGCAACAGGCTATCCAGGTTGCCGTCATATTGATGGAGTTTATGGAGAAGTCAAAGATTTTTCTCCAATAATTGAACAGGCAAAGCATTGTGCTCCTCCAACAGAGATTGAAACAGGAAGCATTGTGGGTGGTTTTGCACACGAGCAGGTATTTGCCTTGGCGGACAAGGTGGTAGATGCGGTAAAAAGTGGCGCCATTCGAAAATTTGTCGTGATGGCAGGCTGTGATGGACGTATGAAATCCAGAGAATACTACAGTGAGTTTGCAAAGAAGCTCCCAAAGGATGTGGTAATTTTAACAGCTGGTTGTGCAAAGTACAAATATAACAAGTTAGATTTAGGTGATATTGGAGGAATTCCTCGTGTGTTGGATGCTGGTCAATGTAATGACTCGTATTCATTAGCATTAATTGCTTTGAAATTAAAAGAGGTTTTTGAATTAGAGGATATTAATGAATTACCAATCGCATATAATATTTCATGGTATGAGCAAAAAGCAGTTATTGTTTTATTGGCACTATTATATTTAGGCGTAAAAAATATCCATCTTGGACCAACTTTGCCTGCATTTTTATCGCCAAACGTTGCAAAGGTTTTAGTTGATAACTTTGGTATTTCTGGCATTGGAACAGTTGAAGATGATTTAGAGTTATTTTTTGGAGAAAATTAAAGGCAGCAGAAATATAGCCAGAAAAGCTATAGCCAGATAATCTATGTCTATATAGGTTATAGCCAGATAAGTTAGAGATAGATAAGATATAGCAAGATGAGAGCATGCTTTGTCGAGAACGAAATTAAGATTAGCAAGATTTGTAAAATATGGAAATCCCTAATGTGGTAGAATACTAAATGGTATTTGAAAATCTACTGGTGAACTTGTAGTAAATGAAAGTGTTAATGAATCAATGTTCTGGTAGTAATAGATGTATGACTTTATCTACGAAACAGTATGATTTGTTTTTGGTGGATAGTGGAGGTAAAAGATGAGCTTTTTATTTGTCGCATTAGGCGGTGCGATTGGTGCCGTGGGAAGATATGCCATTAGTTTAATTCCTGTGAAGACGGAATTTCCTGTTTTAACATTGATTACAAATATTCTTGGTGCAATTTTAATTGGTTTTATTGTTGGTATTGCAACCAGTAAAGAGAATATTTCTCCAAATATGGTTCTGTTTTTAAAGACTGGGGTATGCGGCGGATTTACTACATTCTCAACATTTTCATTAGAAGCGTATAATCTTTTAGAAGATAAAAATTATTTAGCTGGTGGAAGTTATGTTGTATTAAGCGTAGCATGTTGCGTTTTTGGTATTTTACTTGGACAAAAATTATCACAGTTAGTAACAGCGTAGATTTAGAATACAAAGATAGAAAAATATAAGGAGAAGGGTATGAAAAAGTTAGTTTTTAAAATTGATGTAGATCTTGACGAGATATATGAGGTAAAAGGAGAAACAGGTTCAGCCTGTATGATTTTATTTCATGGAAGTGCTAAGGGAGAGTGCTTTAATGGAAAAATCTTACCTGGAGGTGTAGACACACAAAAACAACCCAAAGGTGAAGAAAAGATATTATCTGCTAGATATATTCTTGAAGGAAAAGATGAAAATGGAGATGAGTGCCGCGTTTTTGTGGAGAATAATTCCATTCCGGGAACAAAGCAGACAAAGCCTATGATTTACACTGACAGTAAGGTTCTTAAGTGGCTAGAAACAGCAGACCTTTGTGGAGAGATTGGAAGTAAAAAAGGCGGCGTCATTATTTCTATTTTTGAAAAATAATTACATACAAACGATATAAAAAAAGGGAGTCTATTCAAATAGACTCCCTTTTTAGTGACAAGTATTATAATTTATTATCGTCCTTGTGTTTTGAAAAAACATTTTTATAAAGATACTGAACTATGGCGACTACTGGAACTACTAAGACCATTCCAACTACACCAAAGATACCACCGCCAAGAACCATGGCGATTAACATCCAAATACCTGATATGCCAAAACTGTTACCATAAAGCTTTGGCTTGAGTAGGATGCCGTCGATTGCTTGAAGAATAACTGTAAATATTAAGAACCACAACGCTTGATCGGTATTATAAAACATGAGAATAGCTCCACCGATAATTGCACCAAACACGGGACCAATGTTTGGAATGATGTTGGTGATGGCCATAACGATGGAAATAAGGATTGCGTGTGGCATTCCTAGAACGGCCATAAAGATAAAATTGACTACTCCAATGATTAAACTGTCGAGAATCGTACATTTGAAGTATTTTACAACAATATCAATTATATTTTTCGTGTGCTTGGTAATACTATTTTTTAGTTCTTCGTTATTCATTTTTGACATATTTTAAATACTCACTTCCTTTATATAGCTTTTCTACTTGATTACGACTTTATATTGAAACTAAGTATAGAGAAGAAAATCCAAGGAAGCAAGAAAATAAATCTTAAATTTTTATTAAGAATTTAAACGACCGCTGGGAAAAAAATATTGTGTGAAAATGGTATTTTTTCACACAATATTTTTAAAGTCGAAGTATATTCTTGTTTGTTTAATTTAATTTAGTTTATATAAATTAAGAGGAATATGTTGTTTTATATATTTTAAGGATATGGGAACTTTCAATGTATTTCTAGTAATTTTCTTCGTGTACTTCGAAGTAGCTTTGTGGATGTTCACATACTGGGCAAACTTCAGGTGCTTTCGTACCAACTACGATATGTCCGCAGTTTCTGCATTCCCAAACTTTTACTTCACTTTTTTCAAATACTTGTTGCATTTCAACATTTTTAAGAAGTGCACGGTAACGTTCTTCGTGATGTTTTTCGATTGCAGCAACACCGCGGAATTTTGCGGCTAATTCGTGGAAGCCTTCTTCTTCTGCAGTCTTTGCAAATTCATCATACATATCAGTCCATTCGTAGTTTTCGCCATTTGCAGCATCTTCTAAGTTAGAAGCAGTGTCACCAATACCGTGAAGTTCTTTGAACCACATCTTTGCATGCTCTTTTTCATTATTTGCAGTTTTTAAGAATAAAGCTGCTATCTGCTCATAACCTTCTTTCTTCGCCTTTGAAGCAAAGTAGGTGTATTTATTTCTTGCCTGAGATTCTCCAGCAAAAGCTGCTTCTAAGTTTTTCTCAGTCTGAGTTCCTGCATATGGATTTGATTTTTTATCCGCTACATCAGCGCCTGCTTCATCAGTGCCCGTTACACCAGCACCTGCTTCATAACCAAGATCTCTTAATCCTTTTTGGATGTCTTTTAAATCATATTCAGTTCCGTCCATATCAACCTTTGCAAGTACAGGAACGTTGTATTTTTCAGCGATTTTATCAGCTGCAAAGTTGAAAGTATTTGGATGACGTTCTAAACTTCCACTACCAATAACAGCCTTGATTCCTGAGTTTGCTGAAAGGAAGCTATCTACGATAGCAGGTACTTCACCATTTCCATCTGTATAGGTAAAAAGGACATAATCTTCATTGATTGTTTCTTTCCCGGATTCAATCTTTAAAGCATTTTTAATTCCAAGTCTTTCAACGATTCCTTCTACGTGTCCCATTCTTGATGCATAAACAATTCTCATTTTAAAATCTCCTTTTCATATAATTTTCATTCAATCATTTTGTTTTAGGTTCGCGCTGTTGCTTACCTTGTGATTGAATAATATCACTTAAAAATAATAAAATATTGTAAAATATCGTTTTAAATTTGCACAATTTCGTTATTTACAAAAATATCGTACCATGCTATATATAAGGAAAGTATATAAAAAAATAAATTGTTATATTTGAAAGAACTCCCAATGATCTTAATTTCAGGTTGAAATAATCCTAATTTCAGGTTGATTTTGGATTCTAAAATTAGGATAAAGACGAATATATTAGAAAAGTTCTTATAAAACAAGAAAATTCGCGAAAATGTTCAAAGGTTAGAAAAAGCAAGTAAGGTGACCTTCGAACAAAATAGGGAAAAACGAAGAAATGTCGGAATACCCTGGAAATCTTAGGTGTAAAGTAACTTCATTAAAGAAAAAAGAACATAAGAATTAGAATAGGAGAATCACTATGGAATTAGCATTTAAAGGAAAGAAACAGGAAGTGGAGAGAAAAGGTACAACCTTTGAGTTTGGATCACTTCCTATAGTATTAGAACAAAAGGTTGTAAAGTCAGAAATTATGCATGAAGAAATGTTGCATTGGCATGATGATATTGAAATCATTCGTATAAGAAAAGGTAATATTCATTGCCACGTAAATGATTCGGATTTTTTGTTAAATCCAGGAGAACTTTGTTTTATTAACTTTGATACAATGCATCGTGTATACAATACGGAAAACATGGCAGGAGATTTGGATGTACTTACCATAAAAACAGATATGTTGGCGCAGAACAAAGAAATTTATGAAAAATATATTATCCCAATAATTCACAATCCGGATTTTGCTCATGTTCAGATGGATGGAAGAAATAGTTATGCGAAGCTTATATCAGATATTTTTGATGCACTTTATGAACTTATAACAGAAAAGCCAGTAGGGTTTGAGTTAGACGTAATTGGTTATATTTATATGATCTTTCGAAGATTGTATCTTGTGTATATTGCAGAAAAAGATATTCCCGTTTCTTATAGTAGTGATATCTCTTTGCAGCGTAGAATGTCTGCCTACATTTATGAACATTATCAGGAAAAGATTTCTTTAGATGATATAGCAAATGCAGCAGGCGTAAGTCGTTCGAAGTGTGCCAGCCTTTTTCGAAAGTATACCCAAAAGACGCCTATTAATTTTTTAAACAGTTACCGACTTGAAATGGGAAGCAAACTTTTAGCTACGACAGATGAGCCTATTTCTTATATATCAGGAGAGTGTGGAATCGGGGAACAAAGTTATTTTAATCGAATGTTTTCAAAGGAGTTTGGATGTACCCCATTAGAGTACAGAAAGAAACATAAAAAGTAGTTTGTTAGTTGCAACAAACTTTTTTCTTCCATGAACCTAAACAGTGGTATGATATAAATGAATCAAGAAATCGAGGAGTACATAATTTTTTAAGGGAAAGGAAGTATTCCTATTTTTTAAAAGAGGAAGTGAAGAAGTTTGAAGTTTTACGAATTTGGTGAAAGAGAGAAGCCAGTTATTTTACTTTTGCCAGGAACATCTTGTCATTGGAGGCTGAATTTTGAAAAACATATCCCGCTACTACAAGAGAGTTTTTACGTGGTAGTAGTCAGTTATGACGGATTTGATGAGAATGAAGATGTGATATTTCCGGACATGATAACGGAAACGAATAAAATAGAAGATTATATTAAAAAACAGTTCGATGGCAAAATCTTTGCAGCCTATGGGTGCTCTTTAGGTGGTTCTTTTGTCAGTCTTCTGGTAGAAAGAAAAAATATCCATATAGAACATGCTATTATTGGAAGTTCAGATATGGACCAGGCGGGGCCTATTTTGGCAAAATTTGAAACATTTATTATTGGTAAAATCTTGCTACCAATGATTCATGATGGAAAAATCCCTAAGTTTATACAGAAGAAAATTAATAAATCACCTGAAGATAAAGGCAAGTATATGAGTGCTTTTATGGAAGTATTCACAAACGATGGAAAAGGAATGCCTTTCGTGAAAAAGGAGAGCATATGTAATCAATTTTATTCTGACCTGGTTACAGAAGTGGGAGACCATATTGAGGTGCAAGGAACTACAATTCATGTTTTTTATGCTACTAAAATGGGAAAAGAATATGAAAAGAAGTATTTAAAACACTTTAAAAAGCCGGATATTTGTCGTCAGAATTATGAGCATGAAGAATTCTTTTTTGTTCATCCAAAAGAATGGTATGGGGAAGTAAAAAGAGTCTGTGGATTGTAGGGAAGGATAAAGAAAACTGAAGTTTGTGGACAATAGGAAAAATTTTGAAAAAAGAGGGAATAAGGATGAAATAGTTTTTTGAATGTAAAAGAGTTTTAGGAGTCTGTCAGTAAAAGAGAGAAATTTTTACTTAAAATTTAATTGAAATACACATTATTAGTATCTTTGTTATGGTAAAATATGAGAGTTAAAATGTGTAAGAAATAATCGAATTACATGTCGATTAGTACTTAAATAGAAGATGAAAAGGAGACAACATGACAGACACAATTACACTTACAATCGGAAAACAAAAAAACATTGCCCTCATTGCTCATGATGGAAAAAAGGCTGAGCTTATTGAGTGGTGTAAAGAAAATGCAGAAACATTAAAGAATCATTTTCT
>JAILMB010000013.1 GCA_024692825.1 Lachnospiraceae bacterium
TGGACGAAATGGGCTTGATTTTACAAAATCATACAGTTATCATTGAAAATCGGTTGTTTAGAGACAGTTAATATAAATCAGGAGGCTTGGTATGATAAAAATAAAAAGAAATAAAAAATCTTCGGCTAGTAGTTCAATTAATACGAAGATAACTATGTTTTTTGTAGTTATTTTAGTAGTTAGTATTCTTGTTACAGAAGGTATTTCAATTACCAGAAGTAAGTCTATGATTACCGGGTTAATTAATTCCACACTCAAAAACGAAGTTGCAACAGATGCAGGCAGCGTGAATCGAGAGTTAAACGCAACATTTTATTATTTGAATGGTATTGCAGATTCTGTAGAGAATATGACCTTTGCATCTAATGAGGATATAATGGCATATTTAAACGGAACCCTAGGACGCTACGATATGATTCCAACAGGTGCGTATCTTGCGTTAAATGATGGTTCGTTTTTCTATCCTGCAGATCCTTCCTTAGCAAATGGATTTGTGGCAACAGAAAAAGCGTGGTACTTAGAAGCATTAACTTATGATAATAATTGGCTTTATTATTATGATGTTCCATATTTTGATACAGCAACGGGAAATCTGTGCGCAACCGTTATTCGACATGTCCATTTAAAAGATGGAAGGGAAGGATGCTTTGCAGCGGATTTGATGATGGCTACAGCACAGCAGTCCTTAGGCGAAGTTCAGCTTTATGATACTGGTAAGGCTATGATGGTTACAGAAGATGGCTTGATTCTATCTTATGAAGATGATTCCTTATGTGGAGCGAATATTAGTGATAATGCAGATAATGCATTCTTAAAAGGTGCTGCAGAAATGTTATCCGTAGAAGACGGTCAGGTAAAACTTATCTCTGCCGGAAGCAATTACTATATGACTTCATCTACGATTGACGGTACCAATTGGAAGGTGATTATTTATGCCAAACAATCGGAAGTAATGGCACAGCTGAATTCACTGATTGTTATGTTAATCGTATTTTCTGCAATTGCGGTACTACTTGTTATTTTAGTTGTAAGCAGACTGTTGAATCGTATGATTAATAGTCCTGTAACAAATTTGACTTCCAATATTGAAAAAATTGCAGATGGCGATTTTACCGTCGATATTGAATCTAAGGGAAATGATGAAATTGCAGTAATGAATTCTGCTATGGGAAATTTTGTTGTTTCTATGCGAAATATTCTTGGAGATATTAAAGATACAACCGGAAATCTTTTGTCTGATGCAAATAATTCAAAGGATACAGCAGAGTCCCTTGAGTCAGCTGCTACAGAACAGTCAGAATCTATGGATCAGATTCGAGGAACGGTTGAGAATCTGGCAGATGCAGTTACAGAGGTAGCTGAAAGCGCAACCACATTAGCTCAGACCGTAACAGATGTTAATGAGGGAGAGCAGAAGATTGAAGCTGCTATGAATGAGCTGGTATTAAAGGCAAACAATGGTCAAAAGGATATGCAAACCGTATCTGAAGGTATGGACGATGTAGTCAATGCCATGGGAGATATGGCAGAGGCCGTTGCTAGTGTAGATGAAGCTGCTGATAAGATTACAGAGATTGTAGATATGATTAATTCTATTTCTTCTCAGACAAACCTGTTATCCTTAAATGCTTCTATTGAGGCTGCCCGTGCTGGAGAAGCAGGTAGAGGATTTGCGGTAGTTGCATCAGAAATTGGCGATTTGGCAAAGAACTCAGCTGATGCCACAAATCAGATTGCAGAGATTATCAAAGATATGTCATCTCGAGTAAAACTTCTTTCTGAAAAGTCAGAAACAAACTCAGAATTAATTAATACAAGCGCAAGCTATGTTACATCTGCAGCTGAGACCTTCAAAGAAATTACAGTAGAATTGTCTGATGCATCTGATACATTAAACGAAATGGCTGCTCAGATGAAGACGGTAAATGATGTAGCAACAAGCATGGCATCTATTTCAGAGGAACAGTCCGCTGCTACTCAGGAAATTGCTTCCAATGTAGAATTGGTTACAGAGGCCGCAAGAGGAGTTGCAAACTCAAGTGAAACAGTTGCTACAGCAGCAAATTCTGTTGCAGATGCTGTAGATACCATTAACCAGAACTTAGAAAGATTTACCATTCATACACAAGAGTAAAATTAGATTACCTCTAAGATGTAATTTTTTAGTTCCAAGGAAATATATAAGTCCCTATATGATGTGTAGAGTAATCTACTGGGCTAAATGTAGTCTAGTAGATTCTACGAAAATCATATGGGGACTTTTTCTATTGAAATTTTGGAAGAGGACTATTGACATTCGAAAACAAAATTATATAATGAACATATGAACAGTTATTCATATGTTGAAGTGAGTTGCAGATAGAAAATGGTGAAAGGAGATAGATATGGCAATACAGGATGTGGAGCATTGCGATTGTGTAGAAGTGCACAAGAATAAAGTGGATCAGGTATTGGCACAAATGCCGGAAGAAGATGTGCTTTATGATTTGGCAGAACTTTTTAAGGTGTTTGGGGATTCAACAAGAATTCGAATTTTATTTGCCTTATATGGAGCAGACATTTGCGTGTGTGATTTAGCGGAGTCCTTAAACATGACACAATCTGCCGTGAGCCATCAGCTAAAGATTCTAAAACAGTCGAGACTGGTGAGCAACCGTCGTGAAGGAAAACAAATCTATTATTTTTTAACGGATGATCATGTTCGACGAATTATCGCCCAAGGCATGGAACACGTTACAGAATAAAATCTAAATAAAAGATAGATAAATGTACAAAAAGAAACATAACAGTGTGATTGGAAAAGAAAGATGAGGTATTAGTTATGAAAAAGAAATTCAAATGTGAAGTTGATTGTGCAAACTGTGCTGCAAAGATGGAAGACGCTGGAAAGAAGATTGACGGTGTTGTTGATTTAAATATTAATTTCATGACACAAAAACTTACAATGGAAGCAGAAGAGGATAGATTTGATGCCGTTCTTGAAGAAGTTGTAAAAGTTTGTAAAAAAGTAGAACCTGATTTTGAAATAGAGGTGTAGAAAATGACAAAGAAACAAAAGAAAATGAGAAGTAGAATTCTCATTACCTTGGCATTGTTTGTTTTGTTATTTGCTTTGGATAAAATCGGACTTTTGGAAAAACTCCCAAAGGTTCTTGTGTTTGTTTGTTATGTGATTCCCTATGTGATTATTGGATATGACGTAATTAAAAAAGCAGCCATTAATATTAAAAATGGCCAGGTGTTTGATGAGAATTTCTTAATGATGATTGCAACTTTTGCAGCATTTGTGATTGGAGAGTATGATGAGGCTTTGGCAGTTATGCTGTTCTATCAGATCGGTGAATTATTTCAAGGTTATGCCGTTGGAAAAAGTAGACAATCGATTACCGAGATGATGAGCATTGCCCCCGAGTACGCCAATATTGAAGGGGCAAATGGCATAGAAGAAGTTGATCCTGACGATGTAGAGGTTGGAAGTATTATAGTAGTGAAACCGGGAGAAAGAATTCCGCTGGACGGGATTGTTGTTTCTGGAGATTCTTTTATAGATACTGCTGCATTGACAGGGGAGTCAGTACCAAGACATGCAAAAGAAGGGGATGAAGTGATTTCCGGTTGCGTCAATAAGGAGGGAACACTTCGAATCCGTACCACAAAACTTTATGACGACTCCACCGTTGCAAAAATTTTGGAACTGGTTGAAAATGCCTCTTCAAAAAAGGCTCGTCTGGAAAACTTTATAACAAGATTTGCAAGATACTATACACCGGTGGTTACCATTGGCGCTGTTTTACTTGCTGTGATTCCTCCGGTAATTTTAGGCGGAGGGGCAGCAGTCTGGTTTGACTGGATTAAGAGAGCTTGTATCTTCTTAATTGTATCTTGCCCGTGTGCATTGGTTATATCCGTTCCGTTGGGATTTTTTGGTGGAATAGGTGCTTCTTCAAAAGTAGGAGTGCTGGTAAAGGGAAGCAATTACCTTGAAGCCATTGCTGAGATGGATACCATTGTGATGGATAAAACAGGCACTCTGACAAAGGGAAATTTTGTCGTCTCCCAGTGTAAACCAACAGGTCAGATTTCAAAAGAAAAACTTCTGGAACTTGCAGCCTATGGGGAGACTTATTCCAACCATCCAATTGCAAAATCAATTATTGAATCATTCCAGGGATCTTTCGATATGAATCGTTTGTCAAATGGAAAAGAAGTATCTGGAGAAGGAACAGAAATTCTGTTGGATCAAAAAGAGCTTTTCGTAGGAAATGATAAATTAATGAATCGCCATGGAATCTCCTTCCAGGCATTTGATGGTATTGGAACAGCAGTGTATGTTGCATATGAAGATGTATATTGCGGAGCACTTGTGATTTCAGATGAAATGAAATCTGGAGTAAAAGATGCGATTGCTTCTTTGAAATCTGTTGGTGTGAAAGAAACCGTTATGCTAACGGGAGACCGTAAGGCGACAGCAGAAGCAGTTGCAAGGGAACTTGGAATTGACCGGGTAAAGAGCGAACTTTTGCCTCAGGAAAAGGTAGCTGCCGTTGAAAATCTATTAGAGCAAAACTCCTCTAGAGGAAAGGTCGGTTTTGTTGGTGATGGAATCAATGATGCACCCGTGTTGATGCGTGCAGATGTTGGTATCGCCATGGGCTCTTTAGGCAGTGATGCAGCCATTGAAGCGGCTGATATTGTAATTATGGATGATGACATTAGAAAGATATCTGATGTGGTTTCTATTGCGAAAAAGACTCTTCGAATTGTAAAGCAGAATATATGGTTTGCCATTGGTGTGAAACTTTTAGTTTTGCTTTTGGGTGCCCTTGGTATGGCGAATATGTGGGAGGCTGTTTTTGCCGACGTTGGAGTTGCTGTAATTGCAATCCTAAATTCCATGAGAGCCCTTCACTATAAAAAATGATGACATAAAAAAGAAAAATTGCAAAATGAATTGAAAGAATATTTTGTGAGTGAAATTATAAAAGTTCAATTAAAGCTACAACTTCATTGGTTTGTTGTGGCTTTTTTTGTGCTTTCGTAGTATATTATAAAAGCAAGATTATATCATTGGCTTTATTATGACATTGATGGACTTGATGGGGGATTGAAAAATGGAAACAATGGAAAAGCACAAGGTTTTGGTAATCGATGATTCCTTAACAAATAGAGAGATTTTAAAAGAGATTTTAAAAGATGAGGCAGAAGTGATTGAGTTTGATAACGGTCACGATGCAGTTAATTATCTTATGGACCATTTCTATGAATTAGACATTGTACTCTTAGATTTGGTTATGCCGGAAATGAATGGATTTGAGGTCCTTCAATTCATGAAAAATAAGCATATGATAGACTACTTACCAGTCATTATGATTTCGGCAGACGATGAAGAAAAAAATGTGGAATATGCCTTTGACTTAGGAGCCATAGATTTTATTACACGACCGTTTATGGAACGTATTGTGTTGCGACGAGTGCTTACGACGATTTCATTATTTGAAAAGCAAAAAGAATTGGTAGGTCAAATTGATCGTCAGTTTAAAGCGGATGATCAAAAAGTAGATGATCTTACTGGATTGGATTATAAACAAAGTTTTTATAATAAAGTTTATACCCATCTTAGAAATCATGGCCAGGATTCACTGTGGATGGTGGCTATTGACATCGATCATTTTAAGTTATTTAATAACTTCTATGGTTGGGAAAAAGGAGATCAGTATCTCAAATTCCTAGGAAGATATTTAAAGGAATTTACAAGAAGACATGGAGGAATTGCCGGATATTTAGGCGGCGATGACTTTGCGGTACTTTGTCCGAAAAATCGTTCTGTACTAGACGATATGAAACAAAAAATCGAACATGACTTAAAAAATGACAAAGCCTTTGGCATTGGATTTGGCCCAAAGTTTGGATTTTATGAAATAGAAAATCCTACAGAGTCAGTAGAAAAGATTTATAATAAGGCAGTGATTGCCCTGTCTACAATTTCAGGGGATTACTCAAGACATATTGCATGGTATGATCCTGTTATGGCAGGTCAGCTGCAAACGGAATATGAATTACTATCAGATATACGTCGAGGCGTTGAGCATGAAGAGTTTTTCCCGTTTTTACAGCCTAAGGTGAATATGGAAACCGGTGAGATTGTTGGGGCAGAAGCTCTTGCAAGATGGTATCACAAAGCAAAGGGAGTGATGCCGCCGGGAACATTTGTGCCAGCTTTGGAACAGACAGGATTTATATCTTCCGTGGATAAATTGATATGGAAATCTACAGTAAATTGGATGAAGGAAATGCAGGACAAGGGCATCCAATTTCCACCAATTTCAGTTAATGTATCCAGAGCTGATTTTTATGCAGTTTCTGTTTCAGAGTATATGTCGAATCTTTGCGATGAAAGAAATTTGGCTCACGACCTATTACAAATTGAAATAACAGAAAGTTCTTACATAGAAGATTTTATTATGATAGAGGAAGAGGTAGAGAATCTTCACAAAGCCGGATTTAAAGTTTTGATGGATGATTTTGGAAGTGGATATTCTTCCTTGAATGCACTAAAAAATATGAGTGTTGATATTTTGAAAATCGACATGAAATTTTTAGATATAAAAGATGATAATACTACCAAGGGTATTGGAATTCTTGAGGGCGTTTTAAATATGGCAAAAGTTTTAAATCTTCCCACAGTTGTGGAGGGGGTTGAGACGGAAGAACAAGCTGATTTTTTGATGGACTGCGGCTGTACGGTTGCTCAAGGATATCATTATTATCACCCTATGCCTTGTGAGGAGTTCGAAACTCTTTTGGTAAAGAAATAAAAGGAGATATATCTCAAATGAGTAACCTGAATTTAGGGGACGAAATAAGGAAATTAAAGAAAGAAAGAAATGCGGTAATCATGACTCATTATTATGTACAGGACGATGTACAGGATTTGGCAGATTACATTGGGGACTCTTTCTTTTTAAGTCGAAAGGCTACTGAAATCGAAGCTGATGTAATTGTACTTTGCGGCGTTCGGTTTATGGGTGAAAGTGCAAAGGCTCTTAATCCGGGAAAAGTTGTATTGCTTCCTGCAGAAGATGCAGATTGTCCCATGGCACATATGGCTATGGTGGAAGCGATTGAGGAAGTGCGTGAAAAATATGATGATGTTGCAGTGGTTTGTTATGTAAATTCTACTGCAGAATTAAAGGCAGCCAGTGACGTTTGTGTTACAAGTGCAAATGCATTAAAGATTGTTTCACGTTTACCAAATAAGAATATTTATTTTATTCCAGATCAAAATCTAGCGCATTATATTGCGGATCAATTGCCGGAAAAGAATTTTATTTTTAATGATGGATATTGTCATGTGCATCATAGCATTACAAAGGAAGAGGTTCTTGCTGCAAAAAAACAGCATCCAAATGCTGAGGTATTGGTTCATCCAGAGTGTAAGCCTGAGGTGTGTGCACTAGCAGACTATATAGGAAGTACATCGGGAATTATAAATTACGTAAAGGACTCTGATACAGAGGAATTTATTATCGTTACAGAGCGAGGCGTATTGCATGAATTAGGTTTACAGACCGAAGGCAAAAAGTTTTACATTACCGGTTCGCCTCAGACCTGTCCAAATATGAAAAAAATTACAGTTGAAAAAGTATATCATGCTTTGAAAAATATGGAACCGAAGGTGGAAATGAGCGACGAGCTGATTGTCGGTGCAAAGAAGCCTATGGAAAAAATGCTTGAATTAGCTAAATAATTGAAAGAAGAGACTTATGAATAACTATTACGATGTAGTCATAGTGGGATGTGGTGTTGCAGGTTGTTTTACTGCTCTACATTTACCAAAGAATACATCAATCTTAATGATCACGAAAAGTGATTTAGAGGAAAGCGATTCCTTTCTTGCTCAAGGTGGGATTTGTGTTCTGAAAAATGAAGGAGACTATGATTCTTTCTTTGAAGATACACTTCGGGCAGGACATTATGAAAATCGTAAGGAATCTGTGGATATGATGATTCGTTCCTCCCGTTCTGTTATTAATGAACTTATCTCCTATGGTGTTGAGTTTGAAAGAGAAAAGGGAGAACTTCTGTATACCAGAGAAGGTGCCCATTCTACCAATCGCATCCTCTATCATGAGGATATTACGGGCAAGGCCATTACCTCAGTTCTGTTAGAACGGGTAAAGGAACTTCAAAATGTTTCCTTGTTGGATCATACCACCATGATTGATATTTTGTGCCACGATAATCGTTGCGACGGTATTTTGTTGCGCCAAAAAGATGGACGATTAAAAACCGTTATGTGCTCTCATATGATGTGGGCCTGTGGTGGAATCGGTGGTATCTATGACAATTCTACGAATTTTCCTCATTTGACAGGAGATGCTTTAGCACTTTCCTTGCGCCACGGAATTCGACTAGAAAACGTTGATTATGTTCAAATTCATCCTACAACCCTGTATTCAGAAAAGAAGGAAAGAAGATTTTTGATTTCTGAATCCTGCAGAGGTGAGGGAGCAAAACTTCGAGACAAAAACGGCAAACGATTTGCCAATGAATTATTACCTCGAGATGTGTTAACCGGAGAAATCCGTGCACAAATGCAAAAAGAGGGGTCAAAATATGTTTGGCTGGATTTTACAGAGATTAAAGATATTGATGTAAAGAAGAGATTCCCGAATATTTATAAAAAGTGTTTGGAAGAAGGCTATGACATTACAAAAGACCCTATCCCTGTTGTGCCGGCACAACACTATTTCATGGGTGGTGTGTATGTGGATTTAGATGGACATACTTCTATGAAACACTTATATGCTGCGGGAGAAACCTGTTGTAACGGCGTACACGGTCGGAACCGATTGGCCAGCAACTCACTTTTGGAAAGTTTGGTGTTTGCCAGAAATGCCGCAAATCACATGAAGAAAGTAGATGAAGATTGGGGCGCCGAGCACCGTCGATATCATCTTATGGATGTGGCAGATTTGCCCTTGGGAGAACTCATGGATCGCTATAACATTAACCTGAATGACTATGAGGATTTAGAGGGATACTTCGAAGAGAACAAAAATATGATTTGGGATGAAATCGAGAAAGAAGAAAAGGAGAGAAAAGCCTTATGACAGATGTAACTACGTTACTAAATGCAGATCCTTTGATCTTGCAGGCCTTAAGAGAAGATATATCCAGTGAAGATGTTACTACAAATGCAGTAATGCCGGAAGCAAAACTTGGAACATGCGACTTGATTTGCAAAGAAGATGGTGTAATCGCAGGACTTCCGATTTTTAAACGTACCTTTGAACTATTAGATCCACAGACCAAGGTAGATCTAAAGGTAAAAGATGGTGATACGGTAAAGAAAGGGGAGCTATTGGCAGTAGTTACAGGCGATATCCGTGTCCTTTTATCTGGAGAGCGCACTGCATTGAATTATTTGCAGCGTATGAGTGGAATCGCTACTTATACTTCAAAGGTAGCAGCTCTTTTAGAAGGATCTAAAACCAAACTTTTAGATACAAGAAAGACAACACCAAACAACCGATTGTTTGAAAAATATGCAGTTAAAGTCGGCGGTGGATATAATCATCGCTATAACTTATCCGATGGGGTTTTAATTAAAGACAATCACATTGGTGCAGCAGGAAGCGTTACGGAAGCAGTAAGACGCGCAAAGGACTATGCACCATTTGTTCGTAAAATAGAAGTAGAGGTGGAAAACCTTGATATGGTAAAGGAAGCCGTAGAAGCCGGTGCCGATATTATCATGTTAGATAATATGTCTCATGATGAAATGAAGGAAGCTATTTCTATTATTGATGGAAGAGCAGAAACCGAGTGCTCAGGAAATATCACAAAAGAAAATGTAAAAGCAATTTCAGATTTGGGTGTGGATTACGTTTCCTCTGGAGCATTGACTCATTCTGCACCAATATTGGATGTTTCATTAAAAAATTTACATACAGTTTAATGAAATTGCCTGTATTACACAGGGGAAAGAAGAAAAAGGAGAAGACAACATGAAGAAGAGAAAATTGATTGCTGCACTTTTATGTGCAACTACCGTGGTTATGAGTTTAGCTGCCTGTGGTGGTAACTCTAGTGACTCAGCAACTTCTGAGGGAACAACCAGCGCAGAGGCAACCTATACAGTAGGTATCTGTCAGTTGGTTCAACATGAAGCTTTAGATGCTGCAACCGAAGGATTTAAAGCAGCCTTAACAGAGAAACTCGGAGATGACGTGGCTTTTGATGAGCAAAATGCTGCAGGTGATTCTGCAACATGTGCAACCATTACAAATGGGTTTGTCTCATCTGGATATGATTTGATTATGGCGAATGCAACTGCATCCCTATCTGCAGCATCTGCTGCTACAGGAGATATTCCAATTGTAGCCACATCTATTACAGACTATGCAACAGCATTAAATATTGATGCATCTGAATGGAGTGGTAAGAGCGGAATCAATGTTACAGGTACTTCAGATTTGGCTCCATTAGATCAGCAGGCTGATATGGTGAATGAATTATTCCCTGATGCAAAGACTGTTGGAATTTTATACTGTTCTGGTGAAGCAAACTCTCAGTATCAGGCAACAACCATTACCGGATACTTAGAAGAGTATGGATATACAGTAAAGGATTACACGTTCTCTGATTCAAATGATGTAGCCCAGGTTACCCAGGCTGCCTGTGATGAAGTAGACGTTCTTTACATTCCTACTGATAATACTGCAGCAAACTGCATTCAGAATATTAACAACATTACTTCAGCAGCTGAGATTCCGATTGTAGCTGGTGAAGAAGGTATCTGTGCTGGTGGTGGTGTTGCTACCTTATCCATTGATTATTATGACATTGGATATGCAGCAGGAATGATGGCCTATGAAATTTTAGTAAACGGTGCCGATCCAGCAGAGATGGATATTCAGTTTGCTGAAGAAGTAAAGAAGGAATACAATCCTACGATTTGCGATGCTTTAGGAATTACAGTACCTAGTGATTACGAAGCAATCGAAACAGAATAAAACAAATTGCCGGGCGATTTAGCCCGGCAAAAACAATTTTGGAGGAAACAATGTCTTTCGTTAGCTTGATAAACGCATTGCCAGGAGATGTGGCTCAGGGTGTAATCTGGGGAATTATGGCAATCGGAGTATTTTTAACATTTCGTATTTTGGACTTTGCAGATTTGACTGTAGATGGTTCATTGGCTACCGGCGGAGCAATCGCTGTAGTTTTAATTTTAAAGGGCGTACCAGCGCCAATAGCACTTTTAGCAGCTTTTGGTACAGGTGTTTTGGCTGGACTTGTCACAGGATTATTACATACCTTACTGGGAATTCCTGGAATTTTAGCTGGTATTTTAACACAAATTGCACTCTATTCAGTGAACCTAAATATTTTAGGTGGATCAAACTTGGCAGTAAATGTAAATCAGTATCCACTGTTAGTATCACTTCGTTATTTACCAAAGACCATTATTATTTCTGTTATTTTTGTAGCCGTTATTATCGGCATTATGTATTGGTATTTTGGAACAGAGCAGGGAAGCGCAATTCGTGCCGTGGGAAATAATCCGGCAATGAGTCGTGCGCAGGGAATCAATATCAATCTTATGAAAGTAATTGCTTTGGCTTTGAGCAATGGATTTGTCGCTCTTTCCGGTGGACTTATTGCACAGTATCAGGGGTTTGCTGATATTAATATGGGCCGAGGAGCCATTGTAATTGGATTAGCAGCCGTAATTATCGGAGAGGTAATCGGTCATGCCATAGTAGGAAAGCGAATGAACTTTGTACTTCGTTTGACTTTCGTAGTTATAGGCGCAATTATTTACTACATTGTAATTGGAGTCGTTCTCTGGTTAAAGATGCCTACAAATGATTTGAAATTATTTACAGCAATT
Organism: Lachnospiraceae bacterium; assembly: GCA_024692825.1. Lineage (GTDB taxonomy): Bacteria > Bacillota > Clostridia > Lachnospirales > Lachnospiraceae > JAILEN01. Next base: position 11,900 of record JAILMB010000013.1, read on the forward strand.
ATCGTTGCTATTTTCCTGGCAGTTCCTTATTTGAAAGGACAGTCTCAGAATTCGTTCCGCAAAGCAGGAAAGCGAGGAGGTAGCGCAAGATGATGAAAGTAACCAATATACATAAAACATTTAATCCTGGAACCATCAATGAAAAAGTTGCTTTAAACGGTGTGGATTTGACATTGGAAGAGGGCGAATTTGTAACAGTCATTGGAGGAAATGGAGCAGGAAAATCCACCCTTTTAAATGCCGTGGCAGGTGTTTGGCCGGTAGATGAAGGAACCATAGAAATCGATGGGGTAGATGTAACTGGTTTATGTGAATATAAACGAGCTGCTTATTTAGGACGTGTGTTCCAGGATCCTATGACCGGTACAGCTGCAGATATGGAAATCGAAGAAAACCTTGCTCTTGCTGCTCGCCGTGGAAAGAGCAGAGGCTTAAAGTGGGGAATCACAAAAGAAGAGAAAGAGCGTTATTATCATCTGTTAAAAGAATTGGATTTAGGACTAGAGGATCGAATGACTGCAAAGGTTGGATTGCTATCTGGTGGACAGCGTCAGGCCCTTACACTTTTAATGGCTACTATGCAAAAACCAAAGCTCTTACTTTTGGATGAACATACCGCAGCCTTAGATCCAAAGACGGCAGCAACGGTATTAGATGCAACAGAAAAGGTAATTAAAGAAAACAATCTTACTACAATGATGGTTACTCATAATATGAGAGACGCCATTGTTCACGGAAATCGATTGATTATGATGAATGAAGGAAAAATCATTCTCAATATTTCCGGTGAAGAAAAGAAGAATCTTACCATTGAAGATTTATTACATAAATTTGAAGAGGTTTCGGGAACAGAGTTTACAAACGATCAGGCAATTCTTTCCTAAATCTTAAAAATTTATTAAAAAACAAGCATATCTATTGCGTTGTATGAAATTAAATTTTATAATTGCACTACTCTAGAAGGACGCGTAATAGATACGGAGGACTAAATGAACGAAAACAACAACGAACGTAAAGGTGGAAACGAAAATAAAAATAATAATCATCAGCCCCTAATGATGCTGGTGCTATTTTCACTGATTGCACTTTTGATTACAACATATTTTTGGAAGGGGGGTTCCTCTTCTACAAGAGTAGAAATCACCTATAGCCAGTTTATCGATTTGGTGGAAGAAGATCAGGTGAAATCTGTTGAGATTACAAGCGAGACAATTTCCATTACTTTAAATGATGATTCTGATTTTTCGGCTTCAGAAGAACAGAAGGAAATCGAAGATACGTATTTGGCAAGTACCGGTCAAAACCTTTCCGTCACTTACTATACGGGATATCTGAATGATGAAGATTTGCTTCCGTTACTAAAAGAACATAAGGTGGAAGTAAAGAGAGGAAGCACGGGAAATACCTCAGCAATTCTTCTTAATGTGTTGAGCTTTGTGGTACCACTTTTAATCCTTTGGGTGTTGTTTGGCCTCTTTATGAAAAATATGGGTGGCGGAGCCATGGGAGTTGGACGTAGCAATGCCAAGGTATATGTAGAAAAAAGTACCGGGGTTACATTTGCAGATGTAGCTGGGCAGGATGAGGCAAAAGAGTCTCTGCAGGAAATGGTAGACTTTTTGAATAATCCGAAAAAATACACTGCCATTGGTGCAAAGCTTCCAAAGGGTGCGCTTTTAGTTGGCCCTCCGGGAACAGGTAAAACTTTGCTTGCAAAGGCCGTTGCAGGTGAGGCGGGAGTTCCGTTCTTCTCCCTTGCAGGTTCAGACTTTGTAGAGATGTTTGTTGGTGTTGGTGCATCGAGAGTAAGAGATTTGTTTAAAGAAGCTCAAAAGCAGGCACCATGTATTATATTCATTGATGAGATTGATGCCATTGGTAAGAGTCGTGACTCTAGATTTGGCGGTGGAAATGACGAACGCGAGCAGACTTTGAATCAGTTGTTGGCTGAAATGGATGGATTTGATTCATCTAAGGGTGTCTTAATTTTAGCAGCTACAAACCGACCGGAAGTATTGGATAAAGCCTTGCTTCGTCCAGGACGATTTGATCGACGAATTATTGCAGATCGTCCGGATTTAAAGGGCCGAGTAGAAACCTTAAAGGTTCATTCGAAGGATGTCCACATGGATGAAACTGTGGACTTGGAAGCTTTGGCACTTGCATCAGCAGGATTAGTAGGTTCGGATTTAGCAAATATTATAAATGAAGCTGCAATTATTGCAGTTAAGGCAGGAAGAAAATACGTAAATCAAGACGATTTATTTGAAGCCTTTGAACTTGTTGCCGTAGGTGGTAAAGAGAAGAAAGACCGGGTAATGAGTGATAAAGAACGCAAACATGTTGCATACCATGAGGTTGGACATGCTTTAGTATCTGCTTTACAAAAGAATTCAGAACCGGTACAAAAGATTACCATTGTGCCTCGTACTATGGGTGCCTTAGGATATACCTTACAAACGCCTGAGGAAGAGAAGTTTTTAGAGACAAAGGAAGAGTTGATTGCAAAGATTACCACTTATATGGGTGGTCGTGCAGCAGAAGAAATTGTCTTTGGAACTTATACTTCAGGAGCAGCTAACGATATTGAAAATGCAACTTCCATTGCTAGAAATATGGTGACCCGATTTGGTATGAGTGACAAATTCGGTATGATGGGATTGGCTACCGTAGAAAGTCAGTACCTTGAAGGAAGAGCTTCCTTGACTTGCGGAGAAGAAACCGCGGCAGAAATTGATAAAGAAGTGCTTTCTATGATTACATCTTGTTATGAAACGGCATATAAATTGCTTGAGGAACATCGTGAAGTACTTGATAAGATTTCAGATTACCTTTACGATCATGAAACGATTTCCGGTAAGGAATTTATGAAATTATTCCGTGAAATGACAGGAATCGAATCTGAAGTAGAAGAAGAAAAAGAAGAAGAAATGTTTGTAGATGAAGCGAATGAAGCTATATCTGTAAATTTGAAAGGACAACATATCGATTTCACTACAGGAGATTAATATGTTTAATATTGAAGAAGAACTTACAAAACTCCCGGATCAACCGGGAGTTTATATTATGCATGATGAAAAGGATGCCATCATCTATATTGGAAAGGCACTTAGTCTGACAAAGAGAGTGCATCAGTATTTTCAACCTTCCCATGATGAGGGTCTTCGTAAGAAACAAATGGTTTCTCACATTCGAAGGTTTGAATATATCGTGACAGATTCTGAATTAGAGGCACTGGTGTTAGAGTGTAACCTTATTAAGGAACATCGCCCGAAATATAACACCCTGCTTCGAGATGATAAAACCTATCCTTACATTAAAGTGACTCTGGGAGAAGCTTATCCCAGGGTTTTATTTTCACGTCAATTAAAGAAAGATAAATCAAAATACTTTGGCCCCTTCACCAGTGGAAATGCTGTGCGGGATACCATTGATTTGGTGCAGAAACTGTATAAGCTTCGCACCTGTAACCAGAAATTTCCAGAGGCTTTTGGAAAGAAGCGGCCATGCTTAAACTATCATATGAAGCAGTGTGATGGCGTATGTACGGGAACGGTATCTCAGACGGAGTATAACAAAAATGTAGAAGCAGCCATTGCCTTTTTAGACGGAAAATATGAGCCGGTGGTAAATGAACTAAAAGAAAAAATGCAACAGGCCTCTGATGCTCTGGAATTTGAAAAGGCAGCAAATTATCGAGATCTTCTTGAAAGTGTAAAATCCTGCATGGAGAAGCAAAAAATTACAGCTTCTGATGGGGAAGATAAGGATATTGTGGCTGTTGCAACGGATGGAGAAGATGCAGTGGTTCAGATCTTTTTCATTCGAAATGGAAAGATGATTGGGCGGGATCACTTTTTCTTAAATGTTAAAATTGAAGAGACGAAATCAGATATTATTGAGGCATTTATTCAACAGTTTTATGCAGGAACGCCGATTATTCCAAAAGAGATTTATGTACAGGAAGAGTTGGAACGGGTTGAGATTCTCTGTGACTGGTTATCAGAGAAAAAAGGAAAGAAGGTTTATCTTCGAACTCCGAAGCGAGGTGCAAAGGAAAAGCTTGTTGAATTAGCAGAAAAGAATGCCAGGATGGTTCTTGATTCAGACCGGGAACGAATCAAACGAGAAGAGGGAAGAACCATTGG
>JAILMB010000062.1 GCA_024692825.1 Lachnospiraceae bacterium
AATGCTTTTTCTGAGCCATTTATGATTCCACAGGATATGTTTTCTATGATAAGAGAAGGTTAAGATATCCCTTTTCTATAGTATCCTGGAGTGACACCGAAGAATTTTTTGAAATGTTTAATAAAACTTGCTTCCGTGGAAAAGCCTACTGCCAGTCCAATTTGATAACCAGGCATATCGGTCATCTGTAAAAGTGATTCTGCCTGAAGAAGACGAAGGCGGATAATGTATTCATGGGGAGTAAAACCGGTGTATTCCTTAAATTGGCGAATCATATGATATTTGCTAATGTTTGAAAAAGAAGAAAGCTCATCAATAGAAAGATCTTCTGTCATATGATGTTCAATATACTGTTGAAGGTATCTAATATACGTTGGTACCTCGGCAGTATTATTTTGTGTTTTGTTTTCGTAAAGCAAGGCGATAAGTTGGTTAACTTTTGTGGACACAAAAAAATCTCTGGAGGAAGAAGAGGTGGAATGGGTAAGTACAATCTCTTCCAGCAAATTTTGATAGTGAGCAAGGGAAGTAAAATGAAAGATGGGACTTTGATCTGAAAAATACTGTTGATAAAGGTAGGAAATATTTCCCCCATATAAATGCAAATCAGAGTGTTCCCAGGAGGAACCCTTCGTTTTATAAATATGTTCTTTCCGACAGTCAATAAAAAATCCGTCTCCTTTTGTAAGTTCGTAGGTCGTTCCATTGTAGGTAAGAGTTCCACAGCCGTCGTAGGTGAAAAGTACAAGATAAGAAGAAAAGTCATCACGCTTTGTGTAGTATTTTTCTCCACTTATCATGTAATTAAAGGATTGAATGTAGATAAGATGCTTTCTTGCCTCTTTTGACATAGGATGGGAAAGCAGATATTTAGACTGACCTTCTAATACATAGGATAGGTGGTCGGGAGAAGCAACTTCTACGTCCTTTATAGTTTTATGATATTCTGCAGATTTCAATACCTCTTCAGACTTATAATTTCCACTCATGGAAAAGAAATGAATATGCTCAAACATGCTACACCTCAAACAGCAATTTTTAATAGTATTATAGCAATATAATTACTTATTTTCAATGAATTATCATTTTATAATAAAAGCAATAAAAGAAAGTTAATGACAGTGCTGATAGGAGGATATCATGAGAATAATTGACTTAAAGGTGTTAAATAGCAAAAACCCAATTGGAATTGGTGACAGGGTGTATTTTTCCTGGAAGATGGAAAGTGATGAAAAGGATACGAAACAAAAATCCTATCGTTTAAAGGTTTATAAAAAGGAAGCAGGAAAAGATAATACTTTGGTTATGGACTCAGAAGAAGTGGAATCAGATGAGCTGGCATACATTCCATATAAGGGAAAAGAACTTGAAAGTAAAAGCGTTTATTTATGGGAAGTGAGTGTCAAAGATAATCACGGAAATGAAGACTGTAAAGAAGCTACCTTTGAAACAGGACTTTTGAAAGAAAGTGACTGGAAGGCTTCCTGGGTGACACCTGCAAAAAAGCGAAAGGTAAACAAGGCTGGTTTTGGAAATCAGGAACCCTCTATTCTATTTCAGCAAAAATTTCAGATAGTAAATTTAGATAAAGTGGTAAGAGCACGTCTTTATGCAACAGCCCATGGCGCTTATGAAATTTATGTAAATGAGAATCGTCCGGATGAAAGATTCTTTGCCCCAGAACACACAGTATATGAAAAATATCTTTGTTATCAAACTTATGATGTTACAAATATGCTTACGGAAGGCGAAAATGAGTTGAAATTTCACGTAGGAAATGGATGGTATTTTTGTCCGAATGCCGAACCAAACTGTAAGACCGATCACCAGCTGGCAATCTTATCTCAGTTAGAATTAATGTATGAAGATGGACGTGTGGTAGTTGTTGCATCAGGCGATGATGTTATGACAAAAGTAGGACAGGTGGTTTCTGCAGATTTATACGCAGGAGAATTATATGATGCAAATGAAAAGAGCAATATCTGGATAAAAGCAAAGGTGCAAACCAAAAAGAAATACTATGGGTTAGCAAATTTGCGTCCTCAAAATACGGACAGAGTATTGGTAAAAAAGAAAGTACCTGTTAGTAAAATCATTAAAAGTCCAAAAGGTGAGTGTATCCTGGATTTCGGTCAAAATATGGCAGGAGTTGTTAAGATTAATATCAATACTGGAATTGAATCAAACCCCCATTTGACTCTAAAACAGGGACAAAGAATTCGCTTGGAACACTGTGAAGTTTTAGATAAGGATGGAAACTATTTTAATAATATTATGGCCGATGGTGGCGTTGGTAAAGGTTGCGACCAGACAGATGAATATATATCAGATGGAAATGAAGCAGTTTATATTCCACACTTTACCTATCACGGATTTCGTTATGTCCGGGTTACAATTGATGGAAGAGCACCAGAGGACATAAATCCAGAGGATTTTGTGGCATTGTTATTATCTACAGAAAAGGAAAATGTAGGAACATTTGAATGTAGCGATAAGGATGTAAATCGTTTTTATGAAAATACCCGTTGGTCTCAGGATTCCAATATGATTTCTATTCCAACCGATTGTCCACAAAGAGAAAAAGCTGGATGGACTGGGGATATGTTAGTGTATGCAAAGACAGCCATGTTAAATGAAGACTGTACCAGTATGTTTTCGAGATGGCTTGAAAATATGGAAGCAGATCAGGATGAGTTTGGAATCGTTCCAATGGTTGTACCTGAAAATGGTAATTATCCAAAAATGGGAAAACTAATGACCATGATGAGTGGTGGAAAAGGAAAGGGTACTTCTTCAGGATGGGGAGATTCAGCTGTTATTGTTCCTTACGCTATGTATGAAGTGACGGGAAACACACAGGTTTTGATTCAACAGTATAACTGTATGAAAAAATGGTGTGATTATGTAATTACCACTGCAAAAACCAGAAAGCCAAAAGATTGTAACAGAAGTGAAGAAATAGAACAATATCTTTGGGATACAGGATTTCATTATGGGGAATGGTTGATTCCAAGTCAAAATAAAGAAGGACTTGATATGAAGAATCTGAAAACAAATATGGCCATGAGTTCCTGGTATACTGCTCCAATTTTTGGCTGGAATTCCATAAATAAATTTGCCATGATTACGGAAATTCTTTCAAAGGCAGAACCTTCGAGTAGCGAATATAGTGCAGATGCAAAGAAGTATCGAAAGATTTCGGATAATATGAAGAAGGCAGTACAAAAGGGAATTTTAGGAAGTGAAAAAATGATGAATTCCCCATTACAGGGAGCATATGTGTTGCCGTTATACTTTGATTTAGTTGAAGAAGAACGAAAAGAATTCTTTGCAAACCGTTTGGTAGAATTAATTGAGAAAAATGATTACTGTATGGACACAGGATTTTTAGGAACGCCATATTTACTTGATACTTTGCAAAAAATAGGACGAAGTGATGTGGCATGGAAGCTTTTATTAAATGAAAAAGCACCATCCTGGTTATCAGAAGTAAAAGCAGGAGGAACTACAATATGGGAGAACTGCTTTGGATTTGAAGCAGATGGCAATCCTGTGAAATTAAGTTTTAATCATTATTCCTTTGGTTGTGTAACGGATTGGATTTATCGAAATGTTACAGGAATTACGCCGCTGGAAGTTGGATTTAAGAGATTTCGGGTTGCTCCCGATATAGCAGGAATATTAGAAAGTAACAGGGATAATAAGCATATAATTTCAGCAGCAAAACGAAGCTTCATGTCCGTAAATGGGGAAATAAAAGTGGAGTGGTCTTTGCATGAGAATACTTATAAATTAATGGTGCAGGTTCCTGCTAATTCCAATGCAGAAATTATGCTTCCTGGTGGAAAAATGGAAAAGGTAGGCAGTGGCCAATATCAGTTTGAAGAAGAACTTTAAAATGTATTATAATCATAATAGTTTTAATTTCCAGATAACAGATAGGGGGTAAGCTTATGAAGATTGCAATGGCAAATGATCACGCAGGTACGGC
>JAILMB010000082.1 GCA_024692825.1 Lachnospiraceae bacterium
CCCTCCTATTATTTTTCGTTTGCTTTTCTTTCAGCAAGAATCTTTGCATTTTCCTCTACCTTTGCCTTATTCAAAGGATAAGCGAAAATAAGAACTAATGCTAAAGCACCAAATCCAAGCATAGGAACAAGTACAGTGATGTTATAAATTCCGTTTACAACGCCCTCTTCAAAAGCTGTTTCCTGAGTATATCCAATCATAGTAAGAAGTAATCCAGAAATACCTGCAGCTGCTGCCTGACCGAGTTTTCTTGCAAAAGAATAAACTGCGTAAATAATACCATCACGACGTTTACCCTTTGTTACTTCAATATCATCAATAACATCTGTAATCATAGCCCATACAACTAAGTTAAATAGAGCCTGGCCTACAAATGAAATTGTTGATAATACCAAGAAGATTACTACGTTATGTGTATGCATAATGTAGGCTACTAAAAGTGAACCAAACCCAACAAAGGCTCCAAATGTAGCAACTTCCTTACGACCAAACTTACCTGTAAGTTTAGATACGAAAGGTGAGAAAATTAATACTACACCAACACCTAAAATACCAGAAAGTGAAAGTGCCATACTGTTTCCAAAGTAGTTAGGATAAATATAATTACCCATTGAAGATAGTGTAAGCTGAGCGAGTAATAATAAAAGTGCAGCTACAATAATACTTACCATTGAACGATTAGCAAATGTAACTTCAATCAATGACTTGATTGAGAATTTCTCATGTACTGCATCCATCTTTACACGCTCTGTTGTAAGTACATAACAAAGGCTATAGCAGATTACCGCTAAAATAGAGAAGATAATAGCTACTGTAGTAACCTTAGTTCCAGAAATAACTGTATTACCATTTGCGTCTGTATAATATACGATCAAAGGTACAATTACACCAACCATTACACCGGCCATAGAACCACCGATGGTTCTAAATGTTGAAAGAGACTGACGTTCCTTCGGATTAGATGTAATAGCAGATGCCATAGAACCATAAGGAATGTTAATACCGGTATAGCAAACGCTTCCCCATAATAAATATGAGAAGAACATCCAAAATACCTTAAATCCCATAGGCATATCTGCAAACCAGCTTGCATACATTAAAACTGAAGCTATGGCAACTGGTCCCATCATTCTACGAATCCAAGGTGCAAATTTACCTTTTGCTGTAGGCTTGCTTTTGTCCGTAATCTCCCCCATTGCTACGTCTGTAAAAGCGTCTACAAATCTTGCTGCCATCATCATAAGTCCAACAATACCTGCTGAAACACCCATAACATCAGTGTAGAACTTCATTAAAATTGCTGATGAAAGGATGAATGTAAAATCGTTACCGAAATCTCCAAAGAGATAACCGATTTTGTCTTTTAAGCCAAAAGGCTTAACATTTTTTGTGTTATCCATTGTATAACCTCCTAATATCTATTTGTTTATATTTTAACAAGATTCCGCTCTATCGATTAGCACAAATATGGATTATAATAGAACAAATAATATATATTTGGAGGTTGCAATGGATACTACTACAGAATTATTTTTTGAGATTTTAAATTCCAAAAGAATAAACTATTACAAAGCAGATGTTATTCACTCTAACAGTATTCATATAAAAGATTTAGGGCTTCGATCTTTATTGCACCTCAGCCTGGATGGTTTCAATTTAAAAAACGAAGAAATTATAAATAATCTGCTTTCCCAAAAATATATTTATAATTTTTCTGACGATATGCTTTGTTCTTATGTGCTTATGACTTTGCCACAGCAAGATATCTATGTACTTGGGCCAATATTATCAGATAAGCCAACCATACATGATATAAGAAAGCTCTTTAAAAGAAAAAACATTTCCGAAAGCTATGCGGAAGAAGCCCTTCAGTTTTATACCCACTTACCTCATCTTCCTGACGATGGATTGTGGAATGGTATTATTAATGTCTTTGGGGGATATTTTTATCCTAATAACTTTACCTTGAAAAAAGAGTCCTTTACCGCTGATACCTTAGAAGCGGTTAACTTTCTAAAGAACGCTATTCCACCCACACAAAACTATGATGATATTGAATACACGTACAATATGCAATTTCGATTTATGGAAGCCCTCTCTCAAGGGAATTTAGATTTAGCAAGAAATATGTTAAAAAAGACTTCTGCTTCTCATGAGATTGAAAATAGAACCGACAATGAACTTCGTGATATCCGGAATATGATGATTGTATTAAATACTCTGTGTCGTCTAGCCTTACAAAATGCCGGAATACATCCCATCCAAATAGATAAGTTGTCTCGAGAATTTTCACTTCGAATAGAATCTGCCTCTACAACAAAGTTGCAAAGAAATCTTTCAGAGGAAATGATTGTTCGCTACTGTGAATTAGTAAATACTAAATTCCAGACCGATAATCCTAAAATCAATCGAGCTCTAAACCATATTCAGACCAATTTTATGCATCCTATAACGCTATCTAACACTGCAGACTTATTACATATGAGCCCCAATTACCTATCAAAAGAATTCAAAAAACAAACGGGGCAGTCCTTTATGGATTACCTGACCAACTATCGTATTAATTCTGCCAAACGAATGTTAGAAAAGACCGATTATCCCATCAGCGATATTGCTGAAATGTGCGGTTTTATCGATAACAATTATTTTTCCCGTACATTTAAAAAACACGTGGGCACACCCCCACGTGAATATCGTAAAAACAATCGCTTATAATTTTTATTTCAAAAGAATATCCTTTACCCTGTAGATATTTCCATCTAATACCTCATAGGTAGCTTCTTGATTTTTAGAAGCTGCCTTTTTTAGATTTGTATAAGAATTATTAGAATGAATATAAAGGCTATCAATTCCACATGAATTTGCAATCACTATATCTGTAGTCCGATCATTTCCTATCATAATAGACTCTTCTTTTTTTAAACCATACTCTTCTAATAATCCTTCTAGGAATCTAGGATCTGGTTTTTTCATTCTTTTATCTGAACTAATATAAATTCCATCTAATTTATCATAGAGTCCAAGCATCTTTAACTCAGGAATCGTAAATACATTTTGTGCATTGGAAAGTAAATAATTTTTTCCACCCTTATCATGAATTTCATCTAATAAATCCCAAATGCCCATATAGACATATAAAACACTTCTGGATAAAACACGAAAGGTCACTGCCACATAGTCCACTAGACTTTCATCTACTACAATCCCTTTATTTTCAAAGAGTCTTTGAAATACTGTTCGCAGTTCAATTTCTGCAAACTTTCCCATCTTTTTTTCTAACAAAGCACTTTCTTCACTGCATAACTTACCATAGGATTTTTTCAAATCTCTCCAGTCATAACATGCTCCATAACTTCCATAAATCTCTGCCATCTTCTTCCAGAGATTCGCCTTTGATTCATTGGTATGGATATCACAAAGAGTTCCATATAAATCAAAAATATAGTTTTGCTTTTTCATAAAATGCTATCTCCACTATCTCAAAACTATTCATAACATATCACACTTATTACAAGCTTTACAGATAGAATCCCACGAAAGTTTTTACGAATATTTTCGATTGTTTTTATTGGTATTTTATTTCTCTAATTTACCATAGGTTTTTTCTGTAAACTTCTTGGCATCTACAATGAAACGTTGATGTTCTCCCTCGCCGATTAATCCCTTTTCATCAAACACTTTCAAAGAAAAGGTAAGAGCTCTTCCATCTACTTTCACAAGTTCACTTTCACATCTTACCTTCATGCCCACAGGAGTAGCAGAAACATGCTTTATATTTATTGCAGTTCCAACTGAGGTCTGTCCCTCTTCTAATTCGTCCTTAATGCACTCGGTAGAAGCAAACTCCATTAAGGCAATCATAGAAGGTGTGGCATACACATCTAGAGATCCACTGCCCATTACCTTTGCCGTAGTCTCTTTTGTCACTTCCATTTCACAGCTTTTCTTAATTCCTGTTTCCATTTCTCCACTTTCCTTTCTTCCACACAATAATCAGCGATATGGCAAGTAAGGTTGCTTTGCAAATATTATCTGCAATCATGCAATACCATACCTGTCGTAGTCCTAGATGCCAAACATTTACCACTAAATAGGTGAACAAAATTCGAATACCCCACATGGAAAAAGCTTCCACGAAAAATACATTTTTCGTTCTACCCATTCCATAGAAGAGTCCCTGACATACAACCATAAGTCCAAAAAAGGGTTCCGAAAAAGCAACAATTTTTAACATCTCTGCACCTAAAGTTGCTACCTCTACAGAACTTGTAAATACTCGCATTAGAGGATAAGAGACAAAGTAAAGAATAATACCGCTCATAGCCATAAGTCCTACGGTCATTAAAATACTTGCCTTCATTACCGTGCGTAATTTTTTCGAATTATCTTCTCCAATGGAAACCCCCGTCATTGCCGAGGTAGCCGTACGAAGTCCGTATCCTGGTATGTAAAACAAAGTCTCCGCTTCCACCGCAATAGAATGAGCCGCAAAAATTGTTGTACCCATGCCTGATACCATTCCAGCAAAGAATACATACCCTAGGGTTGCGGTTAAATCTGCCCCAATGGAAGGTATGGCAATCTTTGAGATTTTTTTCATAACACCGGTATCAAGCTTTGCTTCCTTCCAGGAAAAATGAAGTTCCTTCTTTCTTCGAAAGACAATGAACATGGCACTACCAGCAAAGATATGTGTTACAGCTGTTGCAATAGCGGCTCCCGTTACTCCAAGTCCAACACCATAGATTAAGAACAAATCCAAAACCACGTTAATCACATTGGCAATCAAATTTACAAACATCGGCGTTTTCGTATCCAGATTTGCCCTTATGGTTGCACCAAAAATCAAGGTCGCTGCTCTAAAAATCATAGGTAAAGATATAATCGTGAAATAAGTCGTAGCAGGTCCTTGTACACTTTCTGCCGCTCCCATCCATACTGGAATATAGGGAGCTAAAATAAGAGAAATACTTCCTAGTAAAACTCCGATTCCAAGGACTAAATATACTGCTTGAGACGCCATCTTTTTAATCTCACCATGATCACCACGCCCCACTGCCTGACTCATAAGAGATAAAAGCGCTATTCCAAGGGCATTCATTAGACTTCCTACCAACCATCCAATGGTTGTAGTAACAGAAACTGCGGCTGTTGCCTCTTCCCCTAAATGTCCAACCATAGCAGTATCCACATATTGAAGTAAAGTGGATAATATTTGCTCTAGCATGGTAGGAATAGATAAATATATTAAGTTTTTAACAATTTTATTTCTTTTATCCATAAATTCTACCTGATTACTATAAATCCTCGGGCATAGTAACATATAAGTTGCTATTTTGCAAAAGAAAAAAGGCACCGGCAAGAAATTCTTGCCGATGCCTATTTATTGCCATTCAATTAAGCTGCTTGCACTTCTTTTTTGTCCTTAAATACAACCTTTAATAAAATAGGTGTAATTAATGTTGTAACAATAACTACAAGTACTACAGGTGCAAACATATCTGTATTAATAAGTCCTAGCTGGCGACCCTTATCTGCAACGATAAGTGCTACTTCACCTCTGGAAATCATACCTACACCAATCTGTACGCTTTCTTTCCATGTGAATTTACATACCTTCGCACCAAGTCCACAACCAACTACCTTGGTTAAAATTGCAACTACTGTAAGAATTATGGCAAAGATCCAAAGCTCTGCACTCATGCCACCTAAGGTTACCTTTATACCAATGCTGGCAAAGAAGACTGCGGAGAAGAACATGTTTGAAAGACCTTCTACCTTCTTATCAACATAATCATGAACCTTAGACTGAGAAAGCATCAATCCTAAGAAATAAGCTCCAGTAATATCTGCAATTCCAAATACTGACTCAGAAATAAAGGCAAAGAAGAATGCTGCTGCAAGAGCAAAAAGTCCAATTCGACGTTTGTTATCCATCTTCTTTAAAACAGGCTCAAGTCTAGGCATACCAATCATACCTACAATGATAATTACTGCATAGATTGCAATCTTAATAAAGACGCTAGCCATAGAAACAGAACTATCTTTCATTCCGGAAACAATGGTCAATACAACAAGGCCTAAGATATCATCGATTACAGCTGCTCCTAAAATAGTAGTTCCTACTTTTCCAGAAAGCTTACCCATTTCGCGAAGAGTCTGTACCGTGATACTTACGGAAGTAGCTGTTAAAATAACACCTACGAATAATGACTCTAACATCTGAGTATGATCACTCATATCCATGCCAAAGTATAAGGCAAAGGTCAACATACCTAAAACCAAAGGTACGATTACACCAATAAAAGCAACTACAAAAGAACCAACGATGTTCTTTTTCATTTCTTCCATCTCGGTTGTAATACCAGCATCAAACATCAAAAGTACTACACCAAGTTCTGCTGTAAACTCTAAAAATGTTCCATTACTACCACCAGTCGTAATGAAATTTAAGCAAGAAGGTCCAAGAATAATACCTGCAACCAATGCTCCTACAACTTCCGGTAACCCTATTCTACGACAAAGCAATCCTAAAAACTTTGTAGAGAATAAAATTACTGCAAGCCACAATAAAAATGTATAATCCATAATATTCACTTCCTTAAAAAATTTTTCATATTTACAACACTCGTTATTCTACGCTCACCTTTTTCATTAAACAACCGAAAAAAGTACCGATTTTCCCCCCTCACTCTTTCTGATTTTTAGCACATTTTAAGTATTACAAAAAAATTATTTTTGATACAAACTCTCCATCATCCCAATCTTATTTGGGTTTAGGGAGCTGGTTTCAAATACAACTGTGCCCTTTCTCTCTACATCAGGATTCAACTTTCCAGCCACATCTAATCGACGTTTCATTTCTCTGGCCGTTCCTTCGGCTCCGTCAAAAATCCTGGCTTTATTTCCTAATACCTTTGATATACTATCCGCCACAAACGGATAGTGTGTGCAGCCTAACACTACCCCTGAGACTTCATCCGGCTTTCCCTCTTTATATGGATCTAATAGCTTGTCTAAAAATTCCATAAGTTCTATGGAATCTGTTTTTCCCTCCTCCACAAATTCCATAAGTCCCGGAGCAGGAAGGGGTATAACAAAAGCATCCTTTTCGTACTGATTCAATAATTTATGAAACTTTTCTTCCCGTATGGTCATTGGTGTTGCCAAAACCAATACCTTTTCCCCGGGGCAATGCAGTACAGCCGGTTTAAGTGCAGGTTCAATTCCTACAATCGGAAAGTCCGGATACATTTCCCGCAACACTCGCACTGCAGCTGACGTTGCTGTATTACAGGCAATGGTTACACCCTTTGCACCCTGTTTCATAAAACGGTTGGTTGCCTCTATGGTTAGTTCTCGAACTTCCTCTTTCGTCTTCGTACCATATGGTGCATGTAAGGAGTCTCCAAAGAACAAAAAATCTTCGTTTGGCATTTGTCGAACCAGTTCTTTTAAAACGCTGATTCCACCAACTCCCGAGTCGAAAACTGCTATGAATTCTTCCATTTTTTCACCTCTTTTAGAGTAAGTACTTCTTATTGTAATCCATTTAAAAAGAAATACAAGTATGATACAATACAAAAAAAGGAGGTTTGTCCATGTCTTTAAAACGTTTTAATTTCGATGAACCAGAGTCAAATCTTCGTCGCTGTGAAAAATGTGGTAAAGCATTACCTCGACGATATATATATGATATTTGCGAACAATGTGAACACGATGCAATGTACAAAGATGTAAAAGAATACATCATGAAAAACAATGTCACAGAGTTAGAAGTAGCAGATCATTTTCATCTGCCTTTAGAGACAATCCAGCGGTGGATCAAAGAAGGACATCTTTCATACAAGAAAAACTAAAAGCTTCCACTCCTTAATGGAGCAGGAAGCTTTTACTCTTCGTCTGTTTCTTTTGTTTCTTCTGCCCCTTCTTCCGTCTTCTCTTCGTCGGCGTTTCCTGCCATCATCATCTTTAACGGTTTGCGGAACATCTTCTGTCGTGACTGCTGTTTTAAAATCATATACTTTCCTACCATAGGTATTTCCTGAAGGCAGCTACAGCCTACAATCTTATTTCCTCCTCGAATATCAGCTACTCGAACCACTTCACAAGGCATAATAATGAAGAATTGACGATCTTCTACCTGATCTACAAAGGAAATCGTCACCTTATCCCCTGTATATATTTCAAACTTTTGAGAACAGATAAAAGCAACTCCAATGGCTGAAATATCACGAACAATTACATTTGCTGACAAATGATCTTCTGTATTTGCCGTTCCATTTAATCCGACAAAAATTCGATATGCACGACGTCGATTGACAAAATTAACTTTTTCATGGGTAATAACTGCGTGAACATCTCCCGCAATGGGCAAATCGATTCTTCGAACAAAAATGTCCTTATAAACATCTTTTGAATCCTTCACCATAAGTTCACAAACTATGTCATCACTCTCAAAGTTAACAACTCTTTCCTCATCAGATCCCTCTCGAAAGAGTTTTAATATCAGTATATTATGAAAATTTTTAGAACTTAAGTAAGGACGATCCACTTCGGAAATTTCTAGTACACGGCTATCAAAATAGGCGCAGGTATTGTGTCTGCCATAAACAGCCAAACGAACCCCAGTACCGGGTTTCAATTCCGATAAAGAGGGTTTTTTTACTGATTTTTCTGTTTCCTGTTCCTCTATAAACTCATTCTTAATAATCATAAAATTTCCTTAGTCTCTAATGAAAATCTCTTTTATTTTACCACAAATAAAGATTCCCTACATATAGAAAGAAAAAATATCCATACAGCCCATTTTCTGATAAAATGAAGTAGGGTTTTTATATGACATCAGCAGGGGGTACTTACTTATGTTGGCTAAAATTATTGCAGTCTTAATTTTCTTAATAATGTTTTTATTTATCATTTTAGATAAATTTCCACGACATTATATTACACTCATCAGCGGTGCTGCAACCATCATTTTCGTTTTTGGTCTTTGCATGCATTCCCCCTCAGCTATTATGGCTTCTTTAAATCTGGATGCCTTTTTCCATACGTCCTTTTGGTGGACACATGCAGCAGAAGAATCTGTTGGCATTAACTGGTCTACCATCATTTTTATTGGCGGTATGATGATTATGGTAGAAGGCATGTCTTTGGTTGGCTTTTTCCGATGGCTATGCATGTGGATTGCAAAGCTTGTAAACTACCAAAGAACTGCTCTCTTTATTTCCTTTATGATTATGAGTGCACTTCTTGCAATGTTTATAGACAGCATCACTGTTATTCTGTTCTTGGTTGCTGTCACAATCGAGCTTTCTCAACTGTTAAAATTCAATCCTGTTCCTATGGTGCTCGGAGAAATATTTTGTGCAAACTTAGGCGGAAGTGCCACTATGTGCGGTGATCCTCCAAATATTATTATTGGAACATCCTTAGGATATGGATTCTTTGACTTTTTAACGAATACAGGCGTTGCCGCTCTTCTTGGCTTAATTGCCTCTATTATATACTTTTACTTAATGAATCGTAAATACTTGCGGCAACCTTTCAAAGTGGATACCTCTCAGGTACCTACACCCAAAAGTGCCATTGTAGATTATAGCGGTTTTATCAAATCCACCATTATTTTTATAATTGCCGTTGTACTTTTAATCTCTCATTCTGCAACCGGCCTTACCGTATCTACCATTGGAATTATTATTGGAGCATTAACGATAATTTGTGCCGGAAAAACACACGCTCTTGAGATACTAAAAAAAGTAGACTATATTACTCTACTATTTTTCATCGGCCTCTTTGTTGTTGTTTCCGGATTGGAGGAAACCGGTGTATTAGAAGCCATTGCTTCCTTCATCGGAAAGGTATGCAACGGAAATCCTCTTCTTATCGTTACGGTTATTATTTGGGTTTCTGGTGTGGCCTCAGCCTTTGTAGATAACATTCCATTTGCGGCAACAATGTTACCTGTCATCAAAGCCCTTGCATCATCTTCCACTGCATCACTACCTACCTTGGCGTGGGCCTTAAGCCTAGGTTGTGATATCGGCGGCAGCGCTACTCCAATCGGAGCCTCTGCTAACGTCGTTGGGATTTCAGAGGCTGAACACTCAGGCTTTGAAATCACCTGGGGAAAATATTTAAAAACCTCCCTAGGTGCCACGATTATTGTCCTGCTGATTTCCAACTGGTACATTATCGCTCGTTATTTTTTGTAAGAAAAAAGCCAAAGGCTTTGGGAGTTATTTCGCTCCCAAAATCTCTTTGGCTTTCTTTATACTTTCTTCTGTGGGAGGTTCCACATCTTTCAGTGGATATTCAATTCCTAAATCTTCCCACTTGTATTTACCCATTGTATGATAAGGCAACACCTCTACACGTTTTACGGTTTGAAGTTCATCAATGAAGGATCTCAGTTTTTTCAAACTTTCTTCATCATCATTAATTCCTGGTACTAACACATGACGAATCCACATTGGCACTCCTAAATCAGAGAGCTTATGTGCAAAAGCTTTGATATTTTTCCCAGTTGCCCCCGTTAATTTCTTATGTCCATCTTCATCAGCATGTTTAATATCTAGCATTACTAAATCAGTTACCTTCGCCAGCTGTTCCACCATGTCTTCTGTCAAGGAATTCAAATATGGATTCCCTGCCGTATCAATACAGGTATTCACGCCTTCTTTTTTTGCCAAGGTAAATAAGTCCAACAAAAATTCCGGTTGTAAAAGAGGCTCTCCGCCGCTAACAGTGATTCCGCCTTCATCACCCCAGTAAGGGCGATAGCGAAGTGCTTTCTTTAGCAGGTCTGCCGCTTCTATTTCATCTCCTACATTGGATTTCCAAGTGTCTGGATTATGACAGAATTGGCAGCGAAGATTACATCCGTTTACAAAAATGATAAACCGTACTCCGGGTCCGTCTGCAGACCCGAAGCTTTCGGTAGAATGAATGTAGCCTTTCATAATTACATCTGTCCGTGGCAGGTACGTGAAATTACGTCTAACTGCTGTTCATGTGTTAAGTCAATGAACTTAACAGCGTATCCAGATACACGAATTGTGAAGTTTGCGTATTCTTCCTTCTCAGGATGTTCCATAGCGTCTTTTAACTTCTCAATTCCGAATACGTTAACATTAAGGTGATGAGCACCCTGGTTAAAGTATCCATCCATTGCATTTACAAGGTTATTGACACGATCTGTCTCGTTGTTACCAAGAGCAGAAGGGTTAATGGTCTGAGTATTTGAAATACCATCCAATGCATAATCATAAGGAAGTTTAGCAACAGAGTTTAAGGATGCAAGTAATCCGTTCTGTTCTGCACCGTATGAAGGGTTTGCACCAGGAGCAAAAGGAGCTCCAGCCTTACGTCCATCAGGTGTAGCTGTTGTAGCTTTACCATATACAACGTTTGAAGTAATGGTAAGAATAGATGTTGTAGGCTCAGAATCACGATAAGTAGGATACTGTTTTAACTTATTCATGAAAGTCTTTAACAACCATACTGCAATATCGTCAGCTCTATCATCATCGTTACCATATTTAGGGAAGTCACCCTCTGTTTCATATTCCACTACTAAGTTTGTTTCAGGATCACGTACTGTCTTAACCTTTGCATACTTAATTGCAGAAAGAGAATCTACTACATGTGAGAATCCGGCAATACCTGTAGCAAATGTACGACGTACATCTGTATCAATCAATGCCATCTCAGCTGCTTCATAGTAGTATTTATCATGCATGATATGGATCAAGTTTAAGGTATTAACATAGAGTTCTGCTAACCAATCCATCATCTTGTCGTATTTTTCCATTACTTCATCATAATCAAGATATTCAGAAGTAATTCTCTGATACTTAGGTCCAACCTGATCTCCAGACTTCACATCTACACCACCATTGATAGCGTAAAGTAAGCACTTAGCAAGGTTTGCACGTGCTCCGAAGAACTGCATTTCCTTACCGGTTTCAGTAGCAGATACACAGCAGCAAATGCTGTAGTCATCGCCCCATACAGGTCTCATTACATCATCATTTTCATACTGGATTGAAGATGTCTTAATAGAAATCTCTGCAGCATAATCTCTAAATGCCTTAGGAAGTCTCTTAGAGTAAAGTACCGTAAGGTTTGGTTCAGGAGCAGGTCCCATTGTCTCTAATGTATGTAAGAAACGATAATCGTTCTTTGTTACCATATGACGTCCGTCATTTCCAAGACCACCAACTTCCAAAGTAGCCCATACTGGATCACCAGTAAATAATTCGTTGTATGACTGAATACGAGCGAATTTAACCATACGAAGTTTCATACAGAAGTGATCGATGATTTCCTGAGCTTCTTTTTCTGTAAGCTTTCCAGCCTTCATATCTCTTTCGAAATAAATATCAAGGAAGGTTGAAACACGTCCAACAGACATAGCTGCACCATTCTGAGTCTTGATAGCTGCAAGATATCCAAAGTATAACCACTGAACAGCTTCCTGTGCAGTCTCAGCTGGGCGAGAAATATCATAGCCATAAATCTTAGCCATTTCTTTCATTCCCTTTAATGCATTGATCTGTTCACGAACTTCTAAACGAGTACGTACAACTTCTTCTGTCATAGTTCCGTTACCACAACGAGCGAAGTCTTTTTCTTTTTCTTCAATTAAGAAGTCAATACCATATAAAGCAACACGACGATAATCGCCGACGATACGACCTCTTCCATATGTATCCGGAAGGCCTGTCATAATCTTGTTAC
This sequence comes from Lachnospiraceae bacterium, assembly GCA_024692825.1. Lineage (GTDB taxonomy): Bacteria > Bacillota > Clostridia > Lachnospirales > Lachnospiraceae > JAILEN01. The sequence goes on from JAILMB010000082.1 coordinate 12,742, forward strand.
GACGAGCAATTCTCATCTCCGGTGTATAAGCATCAAATACTGCCTGGTTATGTGTTTTATGATATTCAGTAAAGATCTTGTGGAACTCTGGATTTGGTTTATAACCATACATTTCGCAAGACTCTTCTGCCATTTTGATTCCGCCATAAGGCATGAATGCTCTCTTTAAAGGCTTGTCTGTCTGAAGACCTACAATTACTTCCTTATCCTTTAAAGCTTCATCAATATAACCTGCGCCGTGACTTGTTAAAGAGGATACTACATCTGTATCCATATCTAAAACGCCACCCTTTGCACGTTCTTCCTTCTGTAATTTCTGAAGTGCTCCCCACAAATCATCTGTGTTTGCAGTAGAGTCTTCCAGGAAGGACTTATCTCCGTCAAAAGGTTTGTAATTGTGTTTTACGAAGTTTTTAACATTTACTTCGGTTTTCCACTTTGTTCCTCTGAAATCATGCCACTGAGGCTTTGTTGCTGCAAGTGTAGCAGCGGTTTCTACTGATGCCATAATATCTCCTTTCATGATACAACATCTGCCGTTTGCCGACCGACATTTATACTATATATTGTGGTATAACAACTGTCAATACCATTTTTATAGTTAGGTTATCCTAACTTTAACTGCTTGTTAAATTTATCACAGGATTATTTGGATGTAAATACCCTATCATGTACAATTTTTAGAACATAAAAATAGACTCTATGTCTGTATTTCACAAACATAGAGTCTATTAGACTACACCATTCTGCTCTCGTGGCAGGTAAAATATAGTACCTGACGATCATTACTAATCTCTTTTAGAAGTGATAACGCCTCTGTAATTTTTCCCTGATCCAAATCTGTAAATGGGTCATCTAGAATCAAAAGCGGTTTTTCTTCTTGATACAATGCATCTATTAATGCAAGTCTAGAACAAAAAGAAACAAGATCCTGATACCCTGCTGACAGGAATCCCTCTTCTTTTGTGCTGCCTAGGAAATTATAGTGTACACGTAAATCCATATCCAGCGAAAAATTTTTCGCCAATAGAACACTGTCCTTATCATCATAAATCATTGATAAATAACGACGTAATCCCTTTCTAAGCGGTCCCATATATTTACTCAGGAAGTTATCTTTTGCCTGCTGCAAATACTTAACCGAAGCATCGTAAATATCGATCTTTTCCTGAATTGCCATTTCTTCCTCTAGCAACACATTCAATCGTTCTTTGGCATTTTCGCAGATCTCAATCTCTTCTGACATTCGGTTAAAATCCTCGTTGTCTCGAACGAGCTGCTCACTTAAGAGTTCCGATTCTGCTTCCGTCTCCTGTTGCATAGCTTGAAGTTGCTCAATCGATATCTCCTCCTTAGGAAAATCTGCAATTTCTTTTTCCGTAGCCAATTCCTTTTCCAGGTTTTCAACTAAAACACTCAATCGTTGGTAGGTTCTTAGATTATGCTCAATTCCATTTAATTGGTTCTCCTCTCCTTCGATTGGAGAAAAACGTCCTAAGAATCCACCGATTTCTTCTTCTAAAAAGTCTCTTTGTTCTTTTAGCTCCTTCTTAATCTTTTTATTCTCTAAATACTCTTTGTAGGTTCTAAAATCATGGCGCAACCGATGAAGCAAATCAATTTCATTTCCATCTTTGTACAAGTCCATATTATAAACCGATGCATAGTGGGAAAGTCCGGTGTACAAGGACAACTGCAATTCTGAAAGTTCTTCTAAGTTTTCTGAATTCAAGTCGTTATACTTTTTCTCTTCCTTTAAAAGCTGCTTATAAAGCAGCGTCTTTTCCTGAATTTCGCGAATCATATCCTGCATATTTTCAGTAGGAGTAACCAAATATCCTTCCAAAAATTTTTTGCAGTAATCCGCAATTTCTTCCCGGGCCAATTTGCTCTCTTCTAACTCATCATAGGCATCATCAATTTGTCCATCCAACCCCTGTCGTTGGGTAGTACTTTGAGTACGTCGATGAAGCATATGAATAAAAGCAAACAACTCTAATATGACACCAGCTACAGAAAATCCCGTTGCCAATATAGGGCTAATAGCATCTTTAATGTATAAAGAAAATACCACACCTCCGGCAATACATACCAGGCCTAGTAAAAAGAGTAACAGTACCACACCTCGACCCTTTTCATTGCTCTTGTTGGATTTATCCATCACTTCTTTTTCTGCCAAAAGGGTATGATAACGCTTTTCTTTTACTGACATTTCAGCATCTGCACGAACCAGGGATGTCACCTGATCTGCCGCTGTTAAAAGCTCCTCTTCCGTAGGTACTTTTTTTGCAAAGTAATATTTCAGTTCTGCCAGTTTTGCCTTTTCCTCTTCTGGCATCTGATTATGTTCCCCTTGAACACGAAGATCCTTCATACGGCTGGCAACGCCATCCCACTCATCTAACTGGTCTTCCGTTACTTCATAATTTCGAAACAGCTCATTTAATTTTCCTTCGTCTGCCTTAGATGGCAACTGTTCCATTACTGTTTCCAAACGTCCACGTATTCCGTGAAGAGAATTTTGTTTTTCCTGTACATCAGCAATTTCTTCCATCTCAGGAATTCCATTGGCAAAAAAGTCATCTAAGGCTGCCAATTCTTCTTTATTCTTCTTCAGGTTTTCCTGTTTTGCACGGAATGCACCAATTTCCTGCTCCCGCTTACTTTGAATGGCAATTTTTTCCTGAATGCCTAAGCGATCCACTTTTAATTTTTGTAATCGCTCCGTTTTTGTTTCGAGAAGTTTACCCTGAAGATCATAGGCTTCCATCTTCACCGGTAAAGCTTCCACCTTCTCACGACATTCTGAAATTTCTTTTTTTACCAGAACCAGTTTTCCAGGATTTACCTGTGAAGTTTGAGAATATTCCTTCTTTTTAGCTTCAATCTTTGCAATTGCAGCATCGAAGTTATTCATATCATCCTTGGCTGCAGATAAATCTCCGATTTTTGCATTTAAACTGTCTGTCATTGAGGTTTTCATTCCCGTCTGAGGAGCAAATACACTCTTTTCAAAGGAATCCCTATCCACCTCAAAAATCTCTTCTCCAATATTTGCACTATAATCTTCAGATATTCTTCCTGTGGAAACGTCAATTAATTGGAAGGTATCTTCCTTTTCTCTTTGTCCAAAGGTTCTTTCAATTCGATAGCGCTTATGATCTTTTTCAAAGGTTAAATTTCCGCCGCAAACTGTTCCATCCCAAGGGATGTAATGTTTTCGTTCTGTAAATGATTTGGAGCCTTTTTTATACTCAAGCCCATAAAACATCGCCTTTATAAACACACAAAAGCTTGTCTTTCCCCAACCATTCTCTTCTAAAACAACATTTAATCCTTCTTTGAAATCATATTCATAATTTTCCAGTCCGCCAAATCCCGTCACATAACAGGAGATTAATTTCATCATTTATAATTCCTCCCCCATTAATGCCTTCATACCGATTTCAACAATCAGGCTTTTTTTCATTTCATCCATCTCCTGTTGTTCCATTAAACGGACAAACTCTCCCTTTAGAGATTTGTCATTAATGAAATCCTCGTAATGGACTTTAATTGTGGAGTGATCATAGACCTTCACAAAGAAGTATTTCTCGCCAAATTCCCTTAGAATTCGACTTAAGTCTACATCGAAATCCACATGGGTATTTCCCGTTAAAACAATCTTTATAAAATCTTCTTCAGAAATGGATTCTACTTTCTCTTTTATCTTTCCTAAAACAGAGGGCATGTCATCCTCTTCTGTCAGTTCCACTTCCACTTCATGTAAGCGTCGCTTTGCAAAAGGTATAAACTGACTTTCTACCTTTCCTTCCAGAATCTCTAAAAGGACAAATCCCTTTTCGCCACACTCATCAAATCCGCGTCCTTCCAAACAACCGGGATAACAATATTCTCCTCTGTCATCCAATCGTTCTTTTTTATAGGAGTGAATATGACCAAGTGCAAGATAATCAATGTACTTTCCTCGCAAATCTCCCAGGGGAATAATTTCCGTTTTATCCTTTCCCTGGTATTCCGACTCCTGACCATGAAGCATTACAATGTTGCAGTTGGCACTATCTAGGACGAGATTCATCGTAAATGTTTTTGCATTTTCTGCAGTAATTTCTCTACCGGTAATTACCACATCCCCCAGTTCGTAGGAACTCCACTGATTTGCGTCAAATAATTTTAAATTTGGAATCTCCTCAAGATGTACATCCTGAAGGAAATCGCTTCGATCGTGATTTCCCTGAAGATAGAAAAATGTAATGTTTGTATGCTCCCTGATTTCCTCTAGCACTCTGCTTCTGGCAGCCTTACGAATATGGGTCTTATCAAATAAATCCCCCGCAATTAAAATTGCATCTACCTGATGTTCTTCCCCATAACAAACTAAATCGCTGAATCGATCTAACAATTCTTCGCGACGTAGTCTGGCCTTATCAGAAGACAGATTGCTTTCCATTGCGGACTCAAGGTGCAAATCTGCCACGTGAATAAGTCTCATATAATTCCTTCCTTTACTGTTTCAATATCCCCTCGGCTTTTACCCTCTTTACTTCCTCATAAAACTCTCGAGATGATATTCGAATTGCACCGGAACCGGCCACAATCAACTGTTCTGCTCCATCTGATGTAACTACAGTTACTTCATGTTTCGGTATCATCTCATGCACGCTTCGCTCAATATAAGCATCTGCGGTCTGAGCTTCTTTTGTATATACTACATAGATATTGTGATACTTTTCTGAACTACCGGGATTCCCCTGTACTCGATATGCGTCAAACACAACAATCACATCATCTCCTACGTACCCTTGATAGTCGCATAAAATATCCATTAGCTTTCCTCTTGCTGCAGATAAATCCATTTTTGCCAAATCATTTAAATACTCCCAGGCAAAAATTACATTATATCCATCAACTAAGATATATCGCTTTTTCTTTTCATATTTTCTAGGCTTGTATGGTTTTTCCGATTTCTTGTTATAGTCTCTTTCCTTCGTTGCACTATAAGCAATAGGACTTCGAATAGGGCCAAATTCTCTAACAAAAATTTCTTCTAATTCTGACGTTAAACCACCGTATCCATCATACACTTTTTTGCCATTTTTTTCATCCGCTTCTTTTTGTCGAATCGGAATGTAAAACTCATCCTCTTCTTCCTTTTCCACTCCTAGGGCATACGGAAGGTGCATCTTTTCTTCCACTTCAGCTGCAGGTACAACATACCCCACTCCACCTGCACAAAAAACGCTTCCCGTTGGATGGCGACGATCTTCTTCCGGTCGGTAATCCTTTTTTTCAATCACCTCATCAGCATTATGACAAATATCGTAACCTGCCGCAGAAAGAGACAGTTGTCCCAATCCTCCTGTATAACTGGCAACCTCCGTTGCATAGTCCATAGACGTAGACACCGGCACCCGTCCCCGAAGGATAGCCTCATCCCCCTTTATTTCCGGCGGATCTATTTTTCCAAACATCTGGTCTAAATCTGTCATTGCTCTACCCACCATAGAAGAAGGAACCTGAAGTTCTAACTTATAGTATGGTTCCAGCAAAATACTCTTCGCCTTCATTAATCCTTGTCGCACCGCTCTTCTTGAAGCCTGGGAAAAATCTCCACCTTCGGTGTGCTTTGTATGACTTTTACCTGAAAGAAGCGTAATCTTTACATCCGTAAGAGGAGCACCTGTCAACACTCCAATATGGCGTCTGTGTTCTAATACAGAAAGAGCCTGCTGCTGATAATTCTTCGAAAGAATATCGGTGGAACAACTATTATCAACAATAATTCCCGTTCCTCTTTCTAAGGGCTCTAGTTTCACATGTACCTCCGCATAATGACGCAGCGGTTCAAAATGACCGATTCCCTCCACCTCATTACCTATGGTTTCTCGATACATAATCTTTCCCACGCCAAAGGTTACAAGTACACCAAATCGTCTCTTGATTTCCTGCTGTAACACCTCTAATTGGAAGGGTCCCATAAGTTGAATTTTTATTTCTTTTGTCTCTTCTACATAATCCAGTTGAAGGGTTGGATCTTCCTCCCCTACTTCTTTTAAATTTTGGTAGAGTTTCCCTGCATCTACTCCTTCCGGCGGAATCACTTCATAGGACAAAACCGGTTCTAGATATGTTACATCTACATCCTCTTCCTCTCCCATGCCTTCCCCTGCATAGCTGTCCTTCAGCCCGATAAAAGTACAAATATCTCCCGCCTTTGCTTCGTTTTGTGTTTCAAATTTATCCCCATTATAAAAGCGAATCCCCTGTAATTTTTCCTGGGTTTGCTCCTCGTTTTTATGAGTGAGAACTTCCTTAACCCCAATGGCTCCACCGGTTATCTTTACATGGGTTAATCGCTCCCCATTTTTGTCCCTGCCAATCTTATACACCAGTGCTTGAAAGTTCGAAGGATAGTGTGGCACTTCACTATAGTCAGAAAGTAGTTGTAATAATTCTTCAACTCCTTCTTCTTTAAGGGCTGCTCCAAAAACAACAGGAAACACCTGTCGACAAAGGATTCCATTAGAAAGATCCTTTCTCGTAAGTTCTCCCTTTTCTAAATAAAGCTCCAAAAGTGCCTCATGGCTTGTGGCAATTTCTTCTTCTTCATCCCTTAAAGAAACGCATCCCTCTGAAAGCTCCTCTTTTAATTCTGCTAATAATTCTTCTTTTTCAAAGCGGGAAATATCCATTTTATTTACAAAGATAAGGGTTGGCACACCATAGTCTTCTAGTAGCTTCCACAGAGTTTTGGTATGGCTTTGCACTCCATCAATTCCACTGATCACTAGAATTGCATAATCTAAGACCTTAAGTGTTCGCTCCATTTCTGCAGAAAAATCCACATGTCCAGGCGTATCTAAAAGCGTGATTTCCATATCCTTATATAAAAATCTTGCCTGCTTCGAAAAGACAGTTACCCCTCGCTCACGCTCGATTTCTTCTCCATCCAAGTAGCTGTCCTTATGATCCACACGACCTAATGAACGTATGGTGCCGCCTCTATAAAGCAACGCTTCCGATAATGTAGTTTTTCCCGCATCAACGTGAGCTAAAATGCCCACTACCAATTTCCTCATATCTCACCTATAAAAAAATCCCCTGACCGCATAGGATCAGGGGAGATTAAGTACTTTCTTAAACTCGATTAGCAATTCGATTCATGTAATCCGGATACTGTTCCAGGATATTATTCAAATCCTCAAATATAAGTCCTTTTTGCGTAATCTGTTCAGACATCACCAAAATGTTGTCCTCTACCTCATCATAGTATACCTTAGAACCTGTAATCGTATCAACTACACCATCTACTTCTGTTGTGCAATTATTGATTACATCCATCATAGATGCATTTCCATCTTCAATTTCCTGTGCTACGGCTTTGATGTTATCTACAATTTCTTCTGTCTCATTAATGTGTTCCATAGACTCCGCCATGGCATTTCTTGTTCCCTCGATTGAGTCCATCAGATTTTGGTTGTTCTGAGTCAAGGCTTCCATACTAACGCCAATGTCCGCAATCATGTCCTTGATTTCCACAGATAACTTGGTAACCTGATCTGCAACAACTGCAAATCCTCTTCCTGCTTCACCGGCACGGGCTGCTTCAATAGATGCGTTTAATGCCAAAAGATTTGTCTGATTTGCAATTCCATTAATGGCATTGATCTTTGACTGAATATCATCATAACTCTTTTGGAACTCATCAAATACCTGTTCCATTGTGCCAATGGTTTCATTCACGGAACCAGAAGATGCACGAATTTTATCCATGTTCTCATGGGTCTCATCTGCAGTGGCCATCATCTTGTTAATAATGTTTTCAAACTGTCCTGTAATATCTGTTACACTGTTAAACTGCTCTTTTAATCCCTCTACAGACTCTGTCGCTTGATGAGACTGATCTTGTACCGCATGGAAGGAATCTCTAATTCGATTTAATCCTGCTGTAGTTTCTAATTCCTGTTCTTGTAGAATTTTTTCCTGATTGTAAATATATTTACCTGAATCCAGCATAGGTGTTAAGATTTCTCTATAGTTTGGAGAACTCTTTACTACCTTCACTTCTTCCTCTTCAACCTTTTTTTTACCAAATCCAAACATGTTTTTCTCCCTCCCTTATTCAAATACGGCACAAACCATTGTCTGATTTACATGCTGACGTTTAAACTGCTCTCCGCCGGCAACATAGCCAACGTTATCACAAACTTCCGCCATAGATCTTAAATAGCTATCCGTATATCCTTCCTGTTCAAATAAGAGATAACGATAAATACAGTTAAAGGAAATCATAGTATCAATACTTCCACAGTTTCGTCGAATCTCACTTTTCGTATCTTCTACAACTTTCCTGTAATCCTGCAATTGCAAAACGGTTACCGCATCGTTTTCACCAAACTGTTTATAATTTACCAGGGAACCATCTCTTCCAATGTCATACATAGAACAGATATATACTTCATCTCCAAGTACTCGTCCTAATGGCTGTTGGAATACATTTCCAACAATTTCATCTCTCGAAACTCCGGTATCATTTGCATATACCTCTGCTGCTGGACGATTATCTAGCTGTATTAATTCCTTTGTCTCACGGTTTACCTTTGTAGCTACATGAGTAGGGAAATTTGTTCGTGCATAAATGTTTTCCTTATAGACAAACACCTTACCAGATGTATTTTTGATTACCATAAATGCACATGCATTTTCATAAATTTTACCGTTTACGCTGACCTTAGATGTCTTTCCCTCCGGTGTACCAAAGGTGGTTGCTCCCAAAAGATTTACTCTGTATTTGCTTAAGGAAACATTCATAGTAGAAACCAAACGTTCTTCATTGTTTGTGCAAAGTTCAATGCAGACCGTATTATCTTCCTTTGGATCAATTTCTCTTAAGGCCTTTTCCAGATTGTTTAAATCTGACAAAGGTGCCGATGCAAGATGCTTCATAACTCCTGCACAGATTTTTGCTTCATCCGTAAAGGCTGTTGCAATAAAAATATTTTTGTCATCTATAATATCATTGCAATATCCCCTACCGGCTGTTCCAATTGTTTGTGCATTTGGGTATTTCTTTTTTAACACTTCCGTAATTTCTTCAATTCGTGGGTAATCACAGAAAAATAAAATACCTTCAGGATTTGTTACGCCTGCTAAAACTTCTTCCACTGCAGCTTTCGCATTGGAATTTCTACTTACATTAGATTTGCTTTTCATATATGCCTCCCATAAATTTATTCTTTATATCGTAAAACCAATGCCGAATAAGGCAAAAGTTTTAAATGCACGCATCCTTCTTCTATAAAATGTCGGATTGGGAACAATGAATATCCCAACTCATTTGTCATAAATATTTGTTCCATTTCTCCTGCAATAGGAACCTCTAATTTCCAAACAGGAACATCCACTTCCATTAGATTGTTTCCAGAATTTACTGCAACCATGACTTTTTCATCTTTTAAAAATCTGCCATAGGAAACGTAATCTCTTCCGGTAGACAAGAACATAAAGGAGCCCTTTTTCAGAGATGGATTATTCTTGTGTAAACTAATAACATCTCTGTGATATCCTATGAGAACACGATCAGCCGTTTCCCACGGATAGGTTCGTCGGTTATCCGGATCAGTAAATCCCACTACCCCGGCCTCATCTCCATAGTAAAGCGTTGGTGCTCCCGGCCATGTCATTTGCATAAGACTTCCTAATTTTAATACTGCAACATTTACCTCATCTCCTGCAGCTTGAGATCCTAATTGAGCCACACGGCCAACCTTGTGATTGGTTCTGGTTAAAAATCTCGAGTGATCATGGTTGTCCAACTGGTTCATTGCGCAATACAAAGATGGTGTCATAAACTGGGCCATACAATGAAGCATGGTCATCTCAAAGCGTTTTCCATCTCCTAAAGCATGATCTTCAAATCGATCGGAGTGTTTTTCCATTCCAGTTAAAAAGAAGGATATAGGCTCCATAAATGCGTCGTAGTTCATAATGGTATCCCACTGGTCTCCCCGAAGCCAGGAGGTGGCATCTCCATAGTGCTCTGCCAAAATCACAGCGTTTGGATTTGCATCCTTTACTGCATCTCGAAACTTTTTCCAGAATTCATGGTTAAACTCTTCGCTATGTCCTAAATCGGCAGCCACATCTAATCTCCAGCCATCTACGTTGTATGGTGGCGATACCCATTTTCTACCAATATTTAAAATATATTCTGTTAGAGCATCGCTTCCCTCGTAATTCAACTTTGGCAGCGTATCATGGCCCCACCAACCATCATAGGTATGATTATAAGGCCACTTGTCCGGCTCATTCTCATAGAAATAAAAGAACTCGTGATAAGGACTCTTTTCAGAAATATAAGCTCCATCCTCATATCCCGGCTGGTTTTCATAAATCCGTTCTTTATCCAACCACTTGTTGAAAGACCCACAGTGATTGAATACGCCATCTAGAATTACTTTCATACCTCGCTTATGAATCTCTTCCACAAGATGGGCAAAGTATTTATTGGAAGCTTCAAGGTTCTTTTTATCTGTCACCCTTTTGATATATTTTGTAGCGTGACGATTGTCATAGTCCCCTTCCGCTAATACTTCACCGCCATCTTCTACCACACATCCATAATGCGGATCGATATAGTCATAATCCTGAATATCGTATTTATGATTAGAAGGAGATACAAACAACGGATTAAAATAAATGACCTCTACGCCTAAGCCCTGTAAATAATCCAGTTTCGATTCGACTCCTTTTAAGTCGCCACCATAAAAGCTGGCCACGTCAAAATCTGCAGGATCCTGGCTCCAATTCTCAATCTTTCGAACCGGCATAGTTATATAGTGATACTCGTTGTCTAAAACATCGTTGGAATCATCACCATCGCAAAAACGATCCACTAGTATTTGGTACATAACAGCGCCCTTTGCCCAATCAGGTGTTTTAAATCCTGGCACAATCAAAAAGGCATACTGCATTCGGACTTCCTCTGATACGCCAAAGCGGTCATAGTAGCATATTTCATTTTCACTTCGAATTTCAAAGTAATAAGTAACAGGAGATTCCTTTAAGAGTATTTTGACTTGATAGAAACCAAACATACCGTTTGTCTCTACATACCCCATTGGAGTGCGCATTTCATTCGTACACAAATACACCTCAAGGGCATCATTTTGATCACCTCGAAGTCGAATAGTAACAGATTCCCCTGCTTTTGGTTCTGCTGGAGAACGAAAATTTTCCGTTCCGTCACTAAACAGTGCTTCCCTATTCATATACTCACTCCACTCCTTTATAAAATGAAAAAAAGACAGCTTCGCGCGCTGCCTTTTTAGGAGAAGGTATTTCTACTATGGGGGATAGTAAAAATAAAATGTATTGGGGGGTTTTTACGAATGTAATTATAACGCCCCCTACATCTTAAGTCTGCACAAACTTACCAATTATGTATAGTGTTTTTTGTGCAATTTCACTAATCCTCTACTGCAACACCCTCCTGATCAAGCACGCCTTCACTTTTTACGATTACCTCGTCTCCAAAAAGCGACTCGAATTCTTGGCGATTAATCTTCTCTTTTTCTAAGAGAAGGTTCGCACAACTATGAAGAATATCTTCATGTTCTTTTAGTATCTTTTCAGCCTTTTCATAGCATTCATCTATGATGCGACGAACTTCCTCGTCAATAGTGGCTGCTATTTCCTCGCTATAACCTTTTACATGGCCATAATCTCTTCCCAAGAAAACCTCTCCATCTTCCTGGTTGTAATCTACAGGACCAATCTTATCAGAGAATCCATAAATGGTAACCATTCTTCTCGCCATAGCCGTAGCCTGTTTAATATCCTGAGAAGCGCCTGTAGTAACATCTCCAAAAATCATACCCTCGGCAATTCTTCCACCGAAGTCTACGATAATCTCTTGAAGCATTTTCCCTTTGGTGTTAAACATCTCATCCTTTTCCGGCAGTGGCATAGTATAACCTGCTGCTCCTTGACCGGTAGGAATAATGGAAACAGAATATACAGGTCCCACATCTGGAAGCACATGGAATAATATGGCATGACCAGCTTCATGGTAAGCTGTAATCTTCTTCTCTTTATCAGAGATAATCTTACTACGCTTTTCTGTTCCAATTCCAACTTTTACAAAGGAATTTTTGATATCGTTCATTCGAATGAATCGACGGTTGTCTTTGGCTGCAGCAATGGCTGCTTCATTCAAAAGATTCTCTAAATCAGCGCCTGTAAATCCTGCTGTGGTCTGTGCAATTTGTTTTAAATCCACATCATCGGATAAGGGCTTGTTCTTTGCATGGACATGTAGGATTTCTTCTCTTCCTCGCACATCCGGTCTACCAACAAATACTTTTCTATCAAATCGACCTGGTCGCATAATCGCCGGATCAAGGATATCTACACGGTTTGTTGCCGCCATTACTATAATACCCTCATTCACACCAAATCCATCCATCTCAACAAGCATCTGATTCAATGTCTGTTCACGTTCGTCGTGTCCGCCGCCCATTCCTGAGCCACGTTTTCTTGCAACTGCATCAATCTCATCGATAAACACAATACATGGTGCATTTTTTTTGGCATCTTCAAATAAATCTCTTACTCGTGAAGCACCTACACCTACAAACATCTCAACGAAATCAGAACCGGAGATTGAAAAGAAAGGTACTCCTGCTTCGCCGGCAACGGCTTTTGCAAGTAAAGTTTTACCGGTTCCCGGAGGTCCTACCAATAAAAGACCTTTTGGAATTCTAGCTCCTACCTTTGTATACTTTGCCGGATCTTTCAGGAAATCAACAACTTCTACAAGCTCCTCTTTTTCCTCCTGTAATCCCGCAACATCATCAAAGCGGATCTTCATATTGTCCTGAGTCGTCATCTTTGCCCGTGATTTACCAAAGTTCATCATCCTAGAGGATGCTCCACCGCCGCCTCCGGCAGCCTGGCCATTCAGTAAAATCATAAAGAGGATAAACAGTACAGCCACCACAATTAACATTGGCAGCATCTCTGTAAACCATCCGTCTTGAGGCACATCATAAACGATGTAATTCTTGAATCCATAGGAATCCATAATCTCGATGGCATCATTTACATCTGTGACATACAAGGTATATGCAACCTTGTTTGTATCTTTATCATCCGATTTTAAATAAATCGTAAGTGTTCCTGTTGGAACCTGTAAGTTCTGCTCCACCCGAACAGTCTCTACTGTTTCTGTAGCCAAAAATTCTTTTAGCTGTGACATGTTCATTGTAGGAGCAGTTTGACCTGTAAAGAAATACCAAAGAAAGATTACTACTAGTATTAATAACAGGTAAAAACCAAATCCGCTTCTTCTTCTCAATTTACTCTCCTATCCTAGTCGAACTCAACCACACCGATGTATGGTAAGTTACGATACTTTTGGTCATAATCAAGTCCGTAGCCAACAACAAAAGCATCCGGAATTGTAAAACCAATATAATCTACTGGCACATCAACTTCTCTACGATCCGGTTTATCAAGCATGGCACACATACGAACACTTTTTGCTCTACGATCTTTGAACAAACCAGATAAATAATTCAACGTATTTCCACTATCAATAATATCTTCAACAATAATGACATTTCTGCCTTCTACGCCAAGGTCCAAATCTTTTTTAATCTGAACCTCACCAGAAGAAACAGTACCAGAGCCATAACTGCTAGTAGCCATAAAATCAATTGTTACAGGAACTGTAATTCTCTTTGCAAGTTCACAAGCAAAGAATGCGGCTCCCTTCAAAATACAAACTAAAAATACACTTTCACCTTCATAGTCCTTGGAAATCTGTTCACCTAACTCTTTAATTCTCTTTGCGAGTTCTTCTTCTGAAAGCATTTCCTTGACAACTTCTGACATTTTAATTCCTCCAAAATTCTACTTCAAGTACATACTTGGTATTATCATCAATGCGACAATCTTCGCTGTTTCTCATACCAAAAATCCAAATTACTTTGGAGCCCTGGCAGAGCAACCAAATGTCTTCTCTTTCCTCTCGTGGAATTTTTTCTTCCACAAAATAGTCCTGTAATAGCTTTTTGCCACCCTTTGGATGGATTACAAAATAATCCCCTTCCTGACGATGGCGAAGCTCCATACTGCCTTTTATTTTACCATAGTCAAAGTATTTCGCATAGGTTTTTCTAGGCAATTCCTCTTTTTCCCTCCTACTCCGAAGGTGAAATTTCACGTCCATTCCGGGAAGGGAAACACTATAATCCTCATCCTCGTGAATTTGTGGAATTACAATCTGTTTTGTATCCACTTTCTTTTTTTCTTCCTCATTCTTTTTATAGAGTCTTAAATGCTCATATCCATTCTTGACCACATATCCATGAGGCAAATGATACTCTCTCCCCACTGCCATAAAGATCAATTCATTAATCATTTCCACATGAGCCTTTGTGATATTATGTCCTGCGCCTTCCACCTTAAGCCATGCCACCAAGACTTCGCTTCTTTGCACCTCATCCATTTGTCGCAAGCGCCAAAGGCTCAATCCTTTTTCATCTAACAGTTCATAGAGTGTATCGTAGGCATCTTCCTCAACCCCATCAAATATTTTTCGCACGGAAGCTCCCGCACGATTAATATGATTCACTGCCTTTTTATTTATTTCCTCCATTAACGGTATGATTTGATGTCGAATTTTATTTCTGGCATAGTCATCCTCGAGATTCGTACTATCAGTTCGGTAACTTTGACCGATAGTCACTAAATAATTTTCGATTTCCTCTCTTGTGGTATTCAATAAAGGTCGTATAATTGCAATATCTTTTCGAAGTGAAATAGGATCAATTCCTGTTAATCCCTTCACCCCTGTACCACGTATCATCTGAAACAAAATTGTCTCTGCGTTATCATTTGCATTATGGGCAGTGGCAATCTTATTCAATCCCATGCGTCTTGCCTCATTGAAAAAAGCTTCATATCGAAGTTCTCTTGCTGCTTCCTCCATACTTAGGCCTCTTTGTTTTGCATAGCTTGGTGCATCCACAGAGATTAGGGTATAGGGCATATAAAGACGGTCACATAAAGCCTTTACAAATCTGCCATCTTCTCTACTTTCTTCCCCTCGGATTCCATGTTCCACATAAATCACATGAAGGCGGACATCTATCGTCTCCATTACCTTCATAAATTGAAAAAGAAGACAAACAGAATCAGCCCCACCAGATACTCCTAACAGGACGCCATCGCCGTCTTCCACTAAATTCTTTTCATTTACATAATCCAATATATCCAACATATCTTTATTCTATAGCATATTTAAAAAAAAGAAAACCCGATCAACTTCATGTCGGCTTTGCAGTACTTGGGCCCGTTGAAGGTTCCGGCCTGTTGCCGCAAATCCGATGTTCGTTCATCGAGTTTTATTTCACACATATATCAATTATTCGTTTTCACGAAAGATAATTTCATTTTCATGTACAAGGCCGAGCTTACTTTGAGCCACACTCTCCTTGTATTCGTCTGACTGGATATAACTCTCATAGTTCTCCAGTTCTTCCTGCTTTTCCTCCTGAGCCTCTAACTCATTTTGAAGCTTAGACTCTTCGGCAGCATATGCAGCATTCTTCTGGTACAGATTTGAAATTTGAATCACCATAACGGTAACAACAAAACCTGCAATCAACCAAAAATATGCACGATTAACTCTCTTTTTCTTTCGGCTGTTTTTCTTTTTACTCATATTCCATACACACCGGTTTTTATTATCTACAACCTATATCGGCTGCTCTTTAAAAAATCTTAACACTTTCTTATAATTTTTTCAAATATTATCAGATAATTCTATAAATATTCAAACAAATCTTTTGCTTCATCTTTTTTCGTGGTATCTCTTAAATCCAGCACACGAACCTTCACTGTTTTATTACCGAAAGCAATCTCGATAATATCACCTGCTTTTACTGTGGCCGAAGCCTTTGCCACCTTATCATTTACCATCACTCGTCCGGCATCGCAAGCTTCGTTTGCTACAGTACGTCGCTTAATCAAACGAGACACCTTTAAAAATTTATCCAATCGCATATTATTTCTCTTTTCTACAAATAGAAAGGGCCCAAACGAAATGTTTGAGCCCTCAGATATTTACTTCAACAAAATTATTTGTTAACGATATCCTTTAAAGCCTTACCTGCTTTGAACTTAGGAGCCTTAGAAGCAGCGATCTTCATGTTTTCGCCAGTTCTAGGATTACGTCCTGTTCTTGCAGCTCTCTTAGAAACTTCGAAAGTACCAAATCCAACTAACTGAATCTTTTCACCCTTCTTAAGTTCTTCAGCTACTACATCTGTGAAAGCCTTTAATGCAGCTTCAGCATCTTTCTTAGAAAGATCAGCCTTTGCAGCCATAGCTGCTACTAATTCTGTCTTGTTCATAGTAAAATTTCCTCCCTTTGGAATTTTAATGTAATCGTTGTTTCACGCATCCTACCGCGCAAACCACATGATTATTTATAATTGTTTTGCCCACTACTGTCAAGGTTTTACGGCATTTTTCGAATGAAAACCTTGATTTTGGTCTATTTTTACAAAATTAATGCAAAAAATACGTTAGAGTTTCCTATTGCAGTTTCAAGAAATCTAGTATTTACAAGGGTTTCCTATGAAAAAACTGGTTTTAATGCTGCTGCTAATTCTTCTTTTTTCGCAGTTGCTTCTGCAAGATCTTTTCCTGTTGTTGTAAAGTAGGTTTTAATCTTTGGTTCTGTACCGGAAGGACGAACGACAACTGTAGCATCATCCTCTAATCCATAGATTAATACATTTGCTTTTGGAAGGCCTGTGCTCTCTGAATCTGTATAATCTGTTACAGAAAGTACTTTCTTTCCTGCAAATTCCTTTGGAGGATTCTTTCTAAAGTCGTCCATAATTGCCTGCATCTTGTCCATTCCTGTTAATCCAGGGAACTCAAAGCTGTCAACCTTGTTTAAGTAACGGCCGTATTCTGCATAGATTTCTTCAAGTCTTTGTTTAATAGATGAACCAATGCTTCTGTAGTATGCTGCCATTTCGCAGATTAACATAGATCCAATTACAGCATCCTTGTCTCTTACATAAGGACCTGCCAAGTATCCATAGCTCTCCTCAAATCCAAAGATAAAGCGATCCACTTCTCCAGCTGCCTCTAAAGAAGCAATCTGATCTCCAATCCACTTAAATCCTGTTAATACATGGCGAAGTTCTACACCATAGTGTTCTGCCACCTTATCTGCTAAAGGAGTGGATACAATCGACATAACTGCTACAGGATTCTTAGGCATTGTGCCCTTTTCAATTCTTCCTGCACAGATATAGTCAAGTAACAATACACCCATTTCGTTTCCGGAAACAAGTTCATAACTTCCATCCGGACATTTCATTGCAATACCAACACGATCCGCATCTGGATCTGTCGCAAGCATTAAATCAGCCCCTGTTTTTTCTGCTAGTTTTAAGCCGTATTCCAATGCTTCGTAGATTTCCGGGTTTGGATAAGAACAGGTGGTAAAGTATCCGTTTGGATATTCCTGTTCAGGAACGATGGTAATATCGGTAATTCCCATATCATTTAACACTCTAGTTACAGGTACAAGTCCTGTTCCGTTTAGTGGGGAATATACAAGCTTTAAGCCTGCATCTTTTGCAAGGCCCGGACGAACCTGACGATCCTCAATTGCCTGGTAGAACGCATCTTTACAATCATCCTGTACAAATTTAATCAGACCTTTTTCTACACCAGCAGCAAAGGACATGGTCTTTGCTCCGGTTAATACGTCTGTTTTTTGAATTTCATCGTAAACAATCGCTGCCGCATCGTCTGTCATCTGACATCCGTCAGGACCATAGGCCTTATATCCATTGTACTTTGCAGGATTATGAGAAGCTGTCACCATAATACCTGCGTTACATTTATAATAACGTGTTGCAAATGAAAGGGCCGGTACCGGCATAAGTGCATCGTAAATACGAACATTAATACCATTTGCTGCTAAAACGCCTGCTGCTTCTTTTGCAAAAACATCACTCTTCAATCGGCTGTCATAGCTGATTGCTACCGTCTGATTTCCGCCCTGTGTTTTTACCCAGTTTGCAAGTCCCTGAGTTGCCTGTCGAACTACCCAAATATTCATACGGTTTGTTCCAGCTCCTAAGGTTCCGCGAAGTCCTGCTGTACCAAACTTCAAGGATACTGCAAAACGATCTTTAATTGCCTCTTCATCATCTTTTACGCTTAAAAGTTCTGGTTTTAAGTCTGGATCCAAAAGATCCGCATCCATCCAACGTAAATATTCCTCTTTAAACATATTCTCCTCCTTCAATTGGTTTACATGATGCTATTATACTCAAAAATAATACGAATGGCGAATTTTCTTTCCCTTAGTCACTGCCTGATAGTGTGGAAATCAAACTCGATAGCGTAGACAAGTAATCCACTTCAGAATCTGTAGACGAGCTTGAATTCGAGTTCGAACCAGAAGAACTACTTGATGAATCCGTTGACGAATTATCCGGAGAACTCGTAGATGACGATGTATCCGAAGAACTGCTATTATTATCCGAACTAGAAGAACTGCTTTTTTCGCTCTCTTCACTTTCTTCTTCCTCTGTATCCGTTTCCGTAGGATCTATGGAAATATTTGCAGTTTCGGAATTTACATATAGTGTTTTAGACCAGGTATCATACCCTTCTACCGCAATACTTAACTTATGTTTTCCATACTGTACTTCTGTTTCGACACCACTTTCGATTAAGGTATTGTCCAAATAGATTACAGCTCCCTCAACCGTAGCAGTAACTGTAAGTTTACACACCTTTGGGCCTTCACCTTCTAATTCTGCCAAATCCAAAAGGGTTGTCTCATTGCGAACAACGGTAACCGACTTTGTGCCACCATATCCATTATTTGCCACTGTAACATCATATATTCCTTCCGGAATAGTCACCGTCATATCCTTTGTCACTGTGGTAATCATTTCATTCCCGATGTAGATAAGACTTCCTTCAAACTTATCCGTATTGGCCAGCATAAGATACCCATGGCCTGTAGTGACAGAAATGGAAATAATTTCCTTATCTTTCCCAACGACATATAGAATATCATCTGATCCAATATCCGTAATTTTTCCTTCCACACCATTTGAAAAGACAACTGTAGAATCGCTCAGTTTATAATTTGTATCATTTAAGTTAAATATTCCATTGTCTGTATCAATTTCAAACTTTTCTACATCTTCAAATGTCCACACTTCATCCGATAACTGAATGGACTCAAGGGCACCGCTACTATTGCGGTCTCCCAATTCTACTACAGAGCCAGGAAGAAAGTTTAGAACACTGGTTGAGTCCCCATACTTATCTAAAAATTTTGTTCCCAAGGAGTACTTATAGACATAGTTTTTCCCATAATTCATAGAGCGAAGAACGATTTTTTCTTCCTCAGGGATAAAGGATTGCACCATAAAGAGGGCATCCGCCTCCTCTTTCTCTTCTTCGTCTTCACTATCTGCAACCGCGGCAGGTTTTCGAGAGATACTGACTTTTGGACTAGCGTCTTCCTCCTCATTATTCCCACATCCACATAAAAGAGTCACACTACAAATTGCAATTAAAAAGTACAACCATAATTTTCTCATTTGCTTTTCACTTTCCGTACTTCTTCTATCAATACTTCTTTTTCGTTTTTCGATGGTTCTTCAATTACCATGTCTAACAAATGGTTTAGGATTTCACCGATTTTCGGTCCCTTTTCCACCCCTAAATCCATTAAATCTTTTCCATTTATTTTCAATTCCTTTACGGTAACCGCTTCTTGTTCTTTACACACCTCTTTGTACAACGTCTCTAATGTATCAATATAGGAGAATTTGTCCTCTCTCATATATTCGCTTTGGCCCGCTGCATCTCCTCGCTTAAGCACTAGAAGGTCGTCAATATTTTCTTTTCCCACTCGATGCATTAACCGTCTTACATTCCGTTTCGTGGCTGCCGGTCTTTCATCGTGATACTTCACCAAACGTACCACATACTCAATAGTGGCATTGTCAAATTTTAACCGTTGCAAAATCTCCTTTGCCATTTGGCTTCCCAGCAAAGGGTGTCCGCTGAAATGGTCTCTTCCTTTATCATCAGTCTTTCTCGAAAGAGGTTTTCCCACATCGTGTAATAAAGCAGCCAACCGCATTTTTTTCTCAGCAGGAACATGTTCCATAACACTAATGGTATGTTCCCCTACATTAAAACAGTGATGAATACTGTTTTGTTCGCATTCCATCATCTCATCCCACTCCGGGAAAAATATTTTCGAAAGGCCACTCTCATACACATCCCTCATTTTTTCCGGATGACTAGAGCAAACAAGCTTTACCAGTTCCACTTGAATTCGCTCTGCAGAGATTTTTTCAAGTGTTGGTGCTAACCTTTGAATTCCTAAAAAGGTCTCTTTTTCAATTTCAAAATCCAACTGAGCAGAAAAGCGCAATGCTCGAAGCATTCGAAGGGCATCCTCAGAAAATCTGGAGATTGCATCTCCTACACATCGAATCTGCTTTGTTTTTATATCATTTACACCGCCATATAAATCGACTAATCCGTCGATTGGGTTGTAGGCCATGGCATTAATCGTAAAATCTCTCCGTTTCAAATCCTCTTCTAAATTTGGAGTAAATGTTACCTCTTTTGGATGACGGCCATCTTCGTATTTTCCATCAATTCGATAGGTTGTTACCTCATAGCTCTCTCCATCCATACGAACGGTAACCGTACCATGTTGAATCCCTGTATCAATGGTCCGATCAAAACAAGCCTTCACTTCCTCCGGCAAAGCAGATGTGGTAATATCCCAATCATTTGGGCATCTACCCATGATTGAATCCCGTACACAGCCACCAACTACATAAGCTTCGTATCCTTCCTTATGCAATTGTGTCAAAACTTTTAAAGCTCCCTCAGGAATGTCAATCTTCATCTATTTCTCCTAATATCTTCTTATACACGAATTTAGTAAATTAATTATAACTTATTTTCTTAATGAACCACAAGAAAGGAGGTTTACACATTTCATAAATCTCCCCCCTCCCATTTCCGGAAACTAAACATCATTATTTTTTATAATAAAAAACACACTCCTTATATTTTAGGTGAAATATAAGGAGCGTGTTTCGTATAATCCCTAACGCCCTTGCGTTTTATAAAATCCTATAATCTTAGTATGCCTTGCCCCAGTAAACAAGTTTATGTGCAGGCTTTCCACAGCAGACACATACATCAGAAATTGCTTCCTGTTCAAATGGCATACAACGGCTTGTAGCGGTAGTGTCCTCTTTAATCTTAAGCTCGCAGGCTTCATCTCCACACCACATACCGCGAACAAATCCAGGCTTATTCTCTACAGCATCCTTGAATTCTTCATAGTTATGTGCGTCAGAAATATGTGCTTCCAAATGTGCTTTTGCACGAGCAAACATATCGTTATGAATCTGCTCTAATAATCTGGCAACTTCTTCTGCAACATTTGCAATTTCCACTACCATCTTTTCCCTTGTGTCACGACGTACAAGTACGCACTTTCCTTCTGCTAAATCTCTAGGTCCGATTTCAACTCGAACAGGTACTCCTCGCATCTCTGCCTCTGAATACTTCCATCCTGGAGATTTATCTCTGTCATCTAACTGAACACGAAGGCCTGCTGCCTTTAATGTATTCTTAATATTTTCTGCACCTTCCAGGATGCCTTCTTTTTTCTGCTGAATAGGAATAACAATTGTCTGAACCGGCGCTACTTTTGGAGGAAGCACAAGTCCGGAATCATCACCATGTACCATAATAATCGCACCGATTAATCTGGTAGATACACCCCAGGATGTCTGATGAACATACTGTAACTTATTATCCTTATCTGTATACTGAATTCCGAATGCCTTTGCAAATCCATCTCCAAAATTATGAGATGTACCGGACTGCAACGCTTTTCCATCGTGCATTAATGCTTCGATTGTATAAGTAGCTTCTGCACCGGCGAATTTTTCTTTTTCAGTCTTCTGTCCCTTTACTACAGGGATTGCCAATACCTGCTCACAGAAATCAGAATAAACATTCAACATACGAATAGTTTCTTCCTGTGCTTCTTCTGCAGTCGCATGAGCTGTATGACCTTCCTGCCATAAGAACTCAGAAGAACGAAGGAATGGACGGGTAGTCTTTTCCCAACGAACAACGGAACACCACTGATTATAAATCTTTGGTAAATCTCTATGAGAATGAACAATGTTCTTATATAAATCACAGAATAAAGTTTCTGAAGTATGACGGATACAAAGTCTTTCCTTAAGTTCGTTTAATCCACCATGAGTAACCCATGCAACTTCCGGGGCAAATCCTTCCACGTGATCCTTTTCCTTCTGCAATAATGACTCGGGGATTAGCATTGGCATATAAACATTTTCTACGTCATTATCTTTAAATCTCGAATCTAACTCTTTTTGAATGTTTTCCCATAAAGCGTAACCATTGGGTTTTAAAATCATAAATCCCTTAATGGTGGAATATTCCATTAATTCTGCTTTTTTTACAACATCCGTATACCACTGGGTAAAATCAGCTTCCATAGAAGTAATTTCTTCTACCAGTTTTTTCTCATTTGCCATGCTAAAAATCTCCTAACTATCAATTTAATCCATATTATTTTAGTGAAGGAACCCCACTCTGTCAAGGCAACAAATCTTCAAAATCTGCGCCCTTTGGATTAATTGTAAACTCCATAGGCATTCCTGTTTTTGGATGAAGGAAACGGGTTTGGTATGCGCAAAGGCAAAGAGGACGATTCGTTCCTACTCCGCCATACTTTACGTCTCCATAAATAGGAGCTGTACGACTTGCCAATTGGGCACGAATCTGATGGAATCTTCCCGTCTCCAATGTAATGTCTAAAAGACGCATATCATCCACCTCATTAACTACGCGGTAAGACAAAGTCGCCTTCTTTCCTCTTGGGTCATCCTTTGTCACAATCATTGCCCGGCCCTTTCTGCCATCCTTTACGATATAATCCTGCAATGTACCTTCATGTGGCATATTCCCTCTTGTAATGATCGCATAGTATTTTTTTGTGATTTTATGTTCTCGAAGTTGTTTCGTAAGATTCTCGGTTGCTTCCTTTGTCTTCCCAAAACAAAGCACCCCTTCCACCGGTTGATCCAATCTCTGAATCACACCAATATAGGTATCTTCACCTTTGTCTTTGCGATAGTTTTTCAGAATGCTCACCATATCCGGTTCTGTAGATTTGGAATTCTGCGTGGCAATTCCAGCAGGCTTGTAGCAAACCAAAATCTCATCATCTTCCTGTAGAACTTCCCATTCTTCCATAACCAGTCCCCCTTATTACTATACTTTAAATCTATATCCCATCCCCCACACGGTCTCGACGTATTGGGGCTTTGCAGGATCCACCTCAATTTTTTCACGAAGTTTTTTTACATGAACAGTGACTGTTGCAATATCGCCTATTGCATCCATATTCCAAAGTTCTCTAAAAATATCCTCCTTCGAGTACACCTGGTTCGGATGCTTCATAAAAAACTCTAACAAATCATACTCTCTTGCTGTCAGGCTTTTGGTTTCTCCATTTACCCATACTTCCTTTGAGGTCGTATCAATCTTCAATCCGCGAATCTTAATGATACTATTATCCGGCATTAAAGATTCCACAATTCTGTCATATCTGGATAAATGTGCCTTTACTCTCGCCACCAATTCTCCCGGAGAAAAAGGCTTTGTAATATAATCATCTGCCCCTAAACCCAAGCCTCGAATTTTATCAATATCTTCTTTTCGTGCCGATACCATCAAAATTGGCGCATTTTTTTCTTTTCGAATTTCCTGGCAAATCTCAAACCCATCTATTCCCGGAAGCATTACGTCTAGGATGAATAAATCATAGTCATTTGAAAGTGCTTTTTCCAATCCGCTTTCGCCATCTTTTTCCAAATCAACATCAAAGCCACTCAGTTCTAAGTAGTCCTTTTCAAGTTCTGCTATTGCTTCCTCATCCTCAATTATCAATATCTTGTTCATCTATTATCTCCTGATATTTTCGAAGTACAAAGTACATTACTGTACCTTCGCCTTCTTTACTTGTCGCCCAGATTTTTCCACCGTGATCTTCCACAATTTTTTGAACAATGGATAAGCCAATGCCGCTTCCTCGAATGGAAGAATTTCGGGATGCATCACCTCGATACATACGATCAAAAATATAAGGCAAGTCTTTTACGGCGATTCCCCGGCCGTCATCTTCAATCTCAACCTGCACAAAATCGCCTACATCCAAAATACGAAGTTGTATCAGCCCGTTTTTCTTTCCCATGTACTTTACAGAATTTCCAACAATATTGTGAATCACACGCTTTAATTGTTCCGGGTCCGCAATAATCTCTGTATCTTCATCTACCTGATTGTAATAATTCAACCGGATATTCTGATTCTCCAAATCCATCCCCAGCTCTTCCACGCAGTCCATAAAGTATTGGGACACATTAATCTTTTCATAATTATATGGAATACGATTGGTATCAATTTTAGAATAGATGGTCAATTCATTTAGAAGGGTATTCATTTCTCCCGCTTTATTGTATATGGTCTTAATATAAGACCGCTGCTTTTCCGGTGTAGATGCCACCCCATCTAAGAGACCTTCCGCATATCCTTGAATTGCCGTCAGTGGAGTTTTTAAATCGTGGGCAATATTGGATATTAACTGTTTTTCATTATTTTCATTTTCCAGTTTTTCAACTGCATTTTCCTTTAGACGTTTTCTCGTAGCCTCTAAAGCCTTTGCCACCTCGGAAAACTCATCCTTGCCTCTTGTATCAATATTGAAGTCGAGGTTTCCCTCCTTAATATTCTCCGCAGCTTCTTTTAAATGATTGATCTTTTGCACAAAACTTCCGTAGATCCACATAATCAATATAACTGCTGTAAAAAACAGGATTATCATCACAGACATGCCAAGATCCATGGTTAGGAATTTTAAAATATCCTCCCCCTGGAAATGAACCGCTATCATTGCTACTGCAGTGAACAGTAAAATAGGTACAAATAATATGATACAAAATGAAATTATCAATCGATCTCGTAGCTTCATATTTCATCCTTTACTCTATAATAAAAGGTCGTAGAGAATCTTCCCTACGACCTTTATTATATCATTTATAGGTATCTCTTACAGATACTTTTTTAAATCCTCTACCTTGTTAAGAGCTTCCCAAGGAAGATTCAAATCATTTCTTCCAAAATGTCCATAAGCTGCTGTCTGCTTGTAGATTGGGCGACGTAAATCTAACATCTTAATGATTCCTGCTGGACGAAGATCGAAGTTCTCACGAACGATTTCTACCAGCTTTTCGCTATCTAACTTTCCGGTTCCAAAGGTATCTACATTAATAGAAGTAGGCTGTGCTACACCAATAGCGTAAGATAACTGAATTTCACACTTTTCAGCTAAACCAGCTGCTACTAGGTTCTTAGCAACATAACGAGCTGCATAAGCTGCAGAACGGTCAACTTTTGTACAGTCCTTTCCAGAGAAAGCACCGCCGCCGTGGCGAGCCATTCCACCGTAAGTATCTACAATAATCTTACGTCCGGTAAGACCAGCATCTCCGTGAGGTCCACCGATTACAAAACGTCCAGTAGGATTGATGTAGAAACGTGTCTTATCATCAATAAGTTCCTTAGGAAGTACTTCATCGAAAACATATTTTTTAATATCTTCATGAATCTGCTCCTGAGTAACATCCTCATCATGCTGAGTAGAAAGGACAACTGCCTCTAATCTCTTAGGCTTTTCGTTTTCATCGTATTCTACAGAAACCTGAGTTTTACCATCAGGACGAAGATACTTTAATGTTCCATTCTTACGAACTTCTGTTAATTTTAATGAAAGTTTATGTGCCAAATCAATTGGATAAGGCATGTAAGAATCTGTTTCGTTTGTTGCATAACCAAACATCATACCCTGATCTCCAGCACCTGTATCAAGATCGTCTGTTAAAGAACCTTCTTTTGCTTCTAATGCCTTATCAACACCCATAGCAATATCTGCAGACTGTTGATCAAGTGCAACCATAACTGCACATGTATTTCCATCAAATCCTGTCTTTGCATCGTTGTATCCAATTTCATTAACAGTGTTACGAACGATAGATGGAATATCTAAGTTTGCCTTTGTTGTTAATTCTCCTGTTACAAGAACAAATCCTGTACAAGTTGCTGTCTCACAAGCAACACGGCTCATAGGATCCTGTTCCATACATGCATCTAAAATCGCATCTGATACGGCATCACAGACTTTGTCAGGATGTCCTTCTGTAACTGATTCAGATGTAAATAATAATTTTTCCATAATGTTCCTTTCCGGCTCATGGCCATTTCGAAATATAAATAAAAAAATCCGCTTCAAAGCGGATTCAAGTCTAAGACCTCAAATCCCCTTATTGTTCGATTACTCGCTCAGGTAGGCACCTTCCACTTCTATGGGGTTGCCGTGGTTTCATCGGTCCTATGTACCTCCACCACTCTGAATAAGAGAACTGCTATATGGAATTTTCATTCTCAGACAAATGTCATAAGGTAATTTACACCCCAAATTCCACTCTGTCAATCTTTGAATCTTAACCTTTATACATTTTTTGCGAATTGTCTACAAAAATCGTTGCAAATGTCCTATTTCACCCATTATAATATGTAGTAGCGTGTTTACGCAGTATTTGTGTGTTGAGGGATGAAAATGATTACATTAGAAATAAAAGATTTACAGCCCGGATATATTGCTGCTCGTGATATTATCTCGAAAAAAGGGCAGATTATTGCATCTTCCGGTACAGAATTATCGCCGCAATTGATTGCTCGATTGTCTTTTTACAAAATCGAAACGGTTACCATCGAAGATCCTGTCTCAGAAGAGGACTTATTGGACGGAAAAGACCTTCTTGATGCTTTAAATGAGCTCGTCCCTGATGAGGTTGAAGAAGTAAAAGAAGAGCCTAAAGCCAAGGAGCCAATAAAAGAAAAGCCAACTGCTCCACCGGTTCGAGAAAAAGAAGTTATTAACGATACGATTTCTTATTCCAATCGTTTAAAAGCAGCTCCAGAATATCAGGAATTTCAGATTGACTATTCAAAAGCACTAGTTGCTCTAGAAAATACCTTCATTGATATTATTGAACATAATGGCGAGCACTACAATCGTTCTTCCTTATTAAAAGCGATTGAACCTATGTACTTATCAAAAACATCACTGGATATACTAACTTATATTCACAACATGCAGGGAAATGACGATAGTGTCTATGCCCATTCAATTAATGTTGCACTTGTTTGTCGTGCCATTGGTAAATGGTTGAAAATGAATCGTGACGACCTGGACGATTTGACTTTAGCCGGTCTATTACATGATATCGGCAAATTAAATGTTCCTACTGAAGTATTGGGAAAAACAGGGAAGTTAACAGACGAAGAGTTTGCTCTTATTAAAAAGCATCCACTAGACGGGCGTAAGATGTTAAAACAATGTCCAGCCATTGACTCAAGATTTTTAAACGCTGCTTTGCAGCACCATGAGCGAAGCGACGGTTCTGGCTATCCAAGAGGTCTTACGGATGACGAGATTGACGATTTTGCTGCTATCGTTGCCATTGCTGATGTCTATGACGCAATGACAGCAACTCGATCCTATCGTTCCGCACTATCACCTTTTGAAGTCATTCAGGCTTTCGAAAATGATGGTTTGTCTAAATATCGTACACAATATATTTTAACCTTCTTAGAGCGTATGGCCTTTGCATATCAAAACAGTTTAGTTATGCTTTCTGACGGTCGACGAGGAAGAGTAGTATATTTAAACAAAAACAAATTATCACGTCCGATTCTCGAGTTGGCAGATAAAAGCATGTTAGATTTATCCCGTGAATCCGGAATTAATATTATTTCTATTTTGTAGATACAAAAAAGACGTTTCCAAAAGGAAACGTCTTTTCTTATTGTAAAATCTCTATTAGATTAAGAAACCTGTAAGATAAATTTCTGAACTTCTCTCTCACTGTTTACAAGTTCAATGTTCGCTCCAAGTGCACGAAGCTTTCCGTCAAAATCCTCATAGCCTCTTAGGATGTAATGAATATCATCCACTACGGTAACACCTTCGTCTGCTGAAAGACCTGCTACTACCAAAGCAGCACCGGCTCTTAAATCTGGCGCAGATACCCTTGCTCCCGTGTACTTGTCTACACCGGTAATAATTGCAATATTACTTTCTACCTGGATATGTCCACCCATTCTAGACAATTCATCTACGTATTTAAAACGGTTTTCAAAGATAGACTCTGTTACAGTAGATGTTCCATGTGCCAAGCCTAAAACCACCGTCATCTGTGGCTGCATATCTGTTGGGAAGCCCGGATAAGGCAATGTAGTTACTGCGGTATGCTGTAATTCTACATTTGTAGCAATCACTCGTACCGAATCGTCATATTCTTCAATGATGCATCCGGCGTCAATAAGCTTTGCTGATGTTGCTTCTAAATGCTTTGGAATCACATTCTTAATAAGAATATTTCCGTGTGTTGCTGCAGCAGCACACATAAATGTACCAGCCTCAATCTGATCTGGAATAACAGAATACTCAGTACCATGAAGCTTTTCTACTCCAACGACACGAATTACATCTGTACCGGCACCTCTGATATTTGCGCCCATGCTGTTTAAAAAGTTTGCCACATCTACAACATGAGGTTCTTTTGCCGCATTCTCAATAATGGTCTTTCCTTCTGCTAAAGCAGCTGCCATCATAATGTTAATGGTTGCTCCAACAGACACCTTATCCATATAAATATCATTTCCAATAAGGCGCTCTGCCTCAGCAGATACTAGTCCATACTTTGTATCTACAGTTGCGCCCAGTGCACGAAAGCCTTTCAAATGTAAATCGATTGGTCTCGCGCCAATGGCACATCCACCTGGAAGTGCTACTTCTGCTTTTTTATACTTACCTAAAAGTGCTCCTAATAAATAATAAGAAGCTCTGATTTTTTTAATATAGTCATAGTCTACAGAAAGGCTTCCAATAGTTGCACCATTCACCTTTACTGTATGTTTATCTTTACGTTCTACTTTTGCACCAATATCTTCGATGGCACCAAGCATAACATTTACGTCATTTACATTAGGCAGATTCTCAATTACAACATCTTCATCTGTCATAATAGCGGCAGCTATAATAGCAAGGGCGGCATTTTTCGCACCACCTATTTCAACACTGCCTGTTAAAGGTTTTCCGCCTTTGATTACAAACTGTTCCATTCCGTACCTCTTTGTACTTTACACATATTCCGTAAGATTATAGCACAAAAAAATCCAGCAGTCCACACTGCCGGATTTCTTCATTTCATTTTATTTTTCAATGGAATATTCGAAGGTTTTCAGATTTGCCAATAGAGCCACGCGATGTCCATCTTTCTTCCATTCTATATGTAAATTACTTCCCTCTGAATCAACTTTTATTTCTGAATCCAATGAAAATGCCGGATGAGTGTTGCGAAGTCTCAACAGTTCAATCTGATGTTTTACTACATCTAACTTTAGTTTTTCTTCAACATCACAAAGAGAAAGGTTGGTTCGGTTGATTTCTTTATGACCACCCTCTCCAGCTCTTTTTACAGCCTCATGATCATTTTCTCCAACAAATAAATCCAAATACCATACCTGTGGCTTTCCAGGCATAAACATCTGAATTGCACGAGCCAATTCCATCTTTTTATCATCAGCTCCCAAAGCAGAATAGTATGTTGCATTTACCTGATAGTACACATTTTTTGCACCGTGTAAATCCTTAACATAACCTCCTCTTGAAACAACTGTATCAATCAATCCCTGAATTTTTTCATCAGGCAAAATTCCCTTTAAATCAAGAAGCGGAATTCCATCGTGGCAACCTAGCATATTCACTGTTTTAATCTTTTTATCAATCAGTTCATTTGCCCAGTTCTTTAAACGGATTCCCTCACCGCTTTCTAAGGCATCAATCATAAGCCCCGGCAAGAAGAAATCATAGGTCATATATCCCTTCTTTGCCACCTGCTCATATCTTCCTTCTGCATAGGAAGCATGAATTTCAGGTAAGAACTTCAATCCATACTTATCTGCCAGTTTTGTAAGTCGCTCTAGAATCTCCCATGTATTTGGTTCATTGAAAAAGTTCTTTGCACCCACTTCCTTTGAAGCATAGGCAAAGGCATCTAAACGGACAATGCTTGCACCATAGGAAGAAAGTTTTTGAAGTGTCTCATCATAAAACTCCCAAACCAAATCGCTTTTAATATTTAAATCCATTTGTCCTAAGTACTTTTTCTCGCCTCGTTCTTCCCAAACTTTCTGATAAAAAGTGTTCCAGTAAGGAACCTTCGTTCCATCATCAAATTCAAGAATCAAAATAGGAAGACCTGCTTTTCGAAAGAACATATCTTTGATAAGTTCTTCGTCTGGTTGGATGTATCCTTCCTCCGTCATTTCTCCATGGCCTTCCCAGAAGGCATTCCAATTGATAAAAAAGTCCTTATACTTTGATTCATTTCCATTCTTCAAAAGATCCTGAAACTGTGGTGATAAAACAGATGCATGATTTAAGATAAAATCCAACTTTAAATCAATGCCCATATCCATCAAGGTATCCAGATCCTCCTTCGATGCCAGGGACTCTTCTAAATCGTAATCCTGTACAGAAAATCC
>JAILMB010000078.1 GCA_024692825.1 Lachnospiraceae bacterium
TCTGTCAAACTCCTCAACATTTGGAAGCTTGAATCGAAATTCCTTTTTGTTTTCTTCCGGAGCCATGTCAAATAACGACATCTGTCCTGCCATAGAGTTCTTTTTCGATGTTGCAATTGAATCTAAAATATCAGAATACACTAGCTGCTTTTGTTTTCGGTTTCCCGGAAGAGAATCAAGAGCTCCTCCCAAAATCAAATTTTCTAGAGCTCGCTTATTGACTTCCCCGCCACCTACACGGCGAACAAAGTCTTCTAAATCTTTATAAACACCCTGTTCTTCTCTATTTCGTACAATGGCGTCAATGACAGGTCGACCTACACTTTTTATCGCATACATTCCGTAGCGGATCTTTCCATTAACCGCCTTAAAGGTTCCACCGCCTTCATTAATATCCGGAGGCAAAAGCTCAATGTTCATATTACGGCACACTTGAATATACTCTGAAATCTTTGTGGTCATACCAATCACAGATGTCATTAAGGCTGCGAAAAACTCTGCCGGATAATAGTAGCGAAGATAGGCTGTTTGATACCCTACAACTGCATAGCATGCGGCATGAGCCTTATTAAATGCATACTTTGCAAAGTCAATCATATCATCGTATATCTTATTGGCTACTTTCTCTGAAATACCATTTTTAATACATCCGGGAATTCCTGCTTCTTCATTTCCATATACGAAGCTTTGTCGCTCCTGTTCCATGACCTTTGTCTTTTTCTTAGACATGGCACGACGCACTTCATCCGAACGGCCCAGGGAAAATCCTGCCAAGTCACGTACGATTTGCATTACCTGTTCCTGATATACAATACATCCATAGGTAGGGGCCAAAATAGGCTCTAACTGTGGGCAATCATAGGTTACAGAATCTTTGTTATTTTTTCCTCTGATATAGTTTGGAATAAAATCCATTGGACCCGGACGATACAGTGAGATTCCCGCAATAACATCTTCTAAGCTCTCAGGTTTTAATTCCTTCATAAAGGACTTCATCCCTGCAGATTCTAACTGGAAGATTCCCTCTGTTCTACCGGAAGATATGAGTTGGAATATCTTTGGATCATCACATTCCATAGTATCAAAATCAATGTCTACTCCATGGTTTTCTTTCACCATATCACAGGCATCTTTAATCACTGTCAGAGTACGAAGCCCCAGGAAATCCATCTTTAATAGTCCAAGTTCCTCTATGGTCGTCATGGTAAACTGAGTTACAGGCTGACCTTCGGAAGAAAGCGCAAGAGGAACAAACTGATCCATTGGCGACTGGGAAATTACCACTCCAGCTGCGTGGGTTCCTGAGTTTCTTGGAAGTCCTTCAAGGGCAATCGCGTAGTCAATCAATTCATGGACCTGAGGTTCTGACTCATAGCGCTCCCGGAGTTCATGATTCTTTTCAATGGCTCCTTGAATAGTAATATTTAGTTCATTTGGAATGCTCTTTGCAATATCATCTACATAAGCATAGGGCAAATCCAAAACCCTTCCTACATCTCGAATGGCATTTTTTGCCTTCATGGTACCGAAAGTTACAATCTGCGTTACACAATCTGCACCATACTTATCTACTACATAAGCAATTACTTCACTTCGTCTTTCATAGCAGATATCTACGTCGATATCAGGCATGGATACTCGCTCCGGATTTAAGAATCGCTCAAAGAATAATTGATAGCGAACGGGATCAATATTGGTAATTCCCGTCGTATAGGAAACCAGTGAACCTGCAGCACTACCTCGTCCCGGTCCTACAGGAATTCCTACGCTTCTGGCATAGTTTATAAAATCCCATACAATCAAAAAGTAATCCACGTATCCCATGGTCTTAATGACATTTAGCTCATAGTCTAATTGCTCTTGCATTTCTTTTGCACGTTCTCCATAACGGCGAACCAATCCATCGTTACAAAGCTTATTCAAATACGTCCAGGAATCATATCCCTCCGGCACTTCAAAATGTGGCAATTTTGTATGACCAAATTCTATTTCCACATGACAACGATCCGCAATTTTTTGAGTATTTTCTATTGCCTCTTTTGCATAAGGGAAGAGAGCTCTCATCTCTTCTTCGCTCTTTACATAATACTGGCCACCTTCATAGCGCATTCGATCCGTATCCTGAACTTTTTTTCCAGTCTGAATACACAGAAGCAAATCATGAGCTTCTGCATCTTGTGCATCCGTATAGTGGCAATCGTTTGTCACCACAAGATCAATTCCTGTTTCCTCATGCATTCGCAAAAGTCCAGAGTTTACTTTCTGCTGATCCAAAAGTCCATGGTCCTGCATCTCAAGGAAGTAATTTCCCTTTCCAAAACAAGCCTCATATTTTAAGGCAACTTCCTTTGCCCCTTCATAATTATCTCTTGCAAGCTCCCTTGCTACCTCTCCTGCCAAACAGGCTGACAAGCAAATCAAGCCTTCGTGGTACTTTTCTAAAGTTTCAAAGTCCACACGTGGCTTATAATAAAATCCATCAATAAATCCAATGGATACAATCTTCATTAGGTTTGCATATCCAAGGTCATTTTCTGCCAATAATATCAAATGATAATATCGATCATCTCCCTTGGAA
The DNA here is from genome assembly GCA_024692825.1 of Lachnospiraceae bacterium. GTDB lineage: Bacteria > Bacillota > Clostridia > Lachnospirales > Lachnospiraceae > JAILEN01. Next base: position 2,579 of record JAILMB010000078.1, read on the forward strand.
ATCTCCCGATCAAATCGGCTACCCGGAGAGACATAAACCTCACAACCTAATACAGGATTAATCCCCTGTTTTTTACACTCTTTATAAAAATCAATGACACCATACATTACCCCATGGTCAGTAATTGCCGCAGCATTCATGCCCATGTCTTTTACTTTTTGAACATAGTTTACAATCTTATTCGAACCATCTAATAAACTATACTGTGTATGGGTGTGCAAATGAACAAATGACATGTAGTTCCTCTTTCCTGTTTTGTTAAATAAAACTGTGGATATTTTATCACAAATCATGTGTCAGAAAAAGTACATACATAGGGGACGGTTCTAGTGTCTTCACGTTGAAATCACAAAATAAAAGACGGTCCTTTCGTCTTCAAAAATGAGGACAAAAGAACCGTCCCTTTAAAACTCAAACAGCTTATTCAGAAAGGTTATTGTTGTTACATCGCCATATCTACCTGTTGTACCAGGCCTGGGATTCCATTTTCTCTTAGGAAAAATCCACTTTGGCGTATCATTGCTTTGGATTCATTTTCTTCATTGGTCAGATTAAAGTTGGTTTGTTGCGCACTTAAACATATGGCACCAACCCCTGCTTCCTTTAGGGTGTAAAGTACGTCTTTCCCATCTTCATCTTTTGCCCAGACTTTTAAACGTGAGAATATCTCATCCGCTTCATCAATCCAGCCATTACCATCTAAATCATAAGTAGCTAATTCTTCAAATCCATTGCCGGTTCTCGCACCAAACAGTTCAGAACCATTATTGATTACGCCATCTCCATTTTTATCCAAGGCTAGAAATCCACTGCCCTTTCCCAGAGCATGTATCTCATCTTCATTGCCATCACTATCTAGATCAAAAATAAAAGTTTGGTCTGTAACATTTGTTACATTGCCGTCTAAGTTAATTACTAAAGGATCTAAGTAATTTGCAATATTTCTGGTATAGGATTCTCTATATTCCTGGTAGAAACTGCGTGTCATTGTAACATTAATTCCAAATCCAATTTCCCTGCCATCGGCTGTACAAACCGTCCCTTGAGTCGAAAAGGTAGTAGTCTCATTCTCCTCATAGGTATATATTTGTTCAAATGTTTGTGTCCTTTGATTCTCAAAATACTCATAAGAGTTTTCTCCACCCATAAAGGTGTCAAAGGAACGATTAGACATTTCGGTAGGAACGCCAAATCGGTTGCTAAAGAATACTTTAAACAAATAGTTAAGGGTTTCAAATTGAATTCGAAGTGCGGAATTTTTCAGTTCCGACAAATCTCTAGTCTGCGTCACTCCTCTTGACGCATTTGATCTCCCGTTTCCATCGGTAATTCCACCAAGCAGACCGGTTTCTTTATTCATATCTGTGTTCTTTTGTACATCTTCTAAACTATAGTTTAAAAGACCCATAAAATTTCCAGATAATCCCGTGTTGGTAGAATTCCAGATTCCGCTTGTGTTATTACCCTGTGATGTGGTTATTGTAGTACTGTAGGAAGACCGGGTCTCAAAAGACCTTGAACTTCTCATGCCTACATCACCAGATGTAATAATCATATTATACCTCCCTTCGGGAAGTACCGTTTTGACAAAGCAAAATCCCTTTTTTAATGCAAAAAAATAGTACTCTCACAAAAGGTATCCTTACCCTTTCTAAAAGTACCATCCTGGTGCATCCCATATTTTGTGAAGAATTCTGTGGCCATCAAAACCCTTCACAATTAATATCGGAAACTCCTATTATTTCTTAATGCTATTTTTCAATTTTTTCTTCAATTGTTACTTTTTGTGGAATTGACTTTATTACCATCTCATATCCAACGTAGGTTGCAATAAAGCTTCCTAACATAATGAAGTAGAAGGAAATGGCATTATCACCCATATTCATAAATCCACTTACAAAGGTTCCCGTGAGATTAAAAAGCATATGAAGAACTATGGTTAATAGAATATTTCTGCTCTTTTCGTATACCATACCAAAAATAATTCCCAAAGCAGCAGCATAAATTCCCTGTAGTGGGTTCATATGCATAAATCCAAACAAACATGCCTGAATAATATTTGCCACCCAAAACGTTGTCACACGACGTGCGTAGGTAAAGGTCAAGCCTCTAAAGGTAAGTTCCTCTACGATTGGTCCTAGCACAACGGTATATAGAATCAAAGGAACGGTATAAGAATCCATAGAATCTAATCCCATGCCCTTCATAAGACTTTCGTATTCTGCAAGCCATTGGGGCATTAAAGATGCCACAAAATTCATAATGTAGGAGCACACATACTGAGCACCTAAGGCAAATAGAATCATCCCTGGAATAATGGTCCAACGATAACCTTCAAATACACTCTTTCGCTCTATGCGAATATCAGCTGCCATATCAGAAACATTAATGCCGTCTTTTCGCACCTTCTTATTATGTGTAAGCTGATAATACCACACAGAAAACCAAACTCCACAAATAAGAGAATAGGCAATGGAAACCCACACAGAAAACTCTGTACTTTGGATTCCATCTAATACCTGGTCAACAAACTGGTTGTAATCCGTTCCCTTAAACGACACAGCCTTTGCTAAAAACATAAACTCCACACCCATTATGGACACAACGTTTTCCACAATAAACGCCATAATAATCGGCATAAAGCACTTTACCAAACTATTGGACTTTCTCATTTTTTCAAAAACTCCTTTAAACCGTCCATCGATTCTTTTGCATCGTAGATGCCGCTATCATAAAGCATCTCTGCAATTGCTGAATCTACAGAATAGGTACTCATTTTTTCAATCTTAGGGGTATAGTATACAACTGCTTTTCCTTCCTGTTCCATTTTCAAAACCTGTTTTAATTGCGCGTTATATACCTCGTGTCTGTGATTTAAATCCTTGATAATATTCGGTGAATTACGAAGTACTCTGGAATACACTCTTCGATATCCCTGAGGCTCCATCAAAAAGCCCTTTGGTTTTGACATAATCACAACAATTTTATCACAGCCTTTTTCCAAACTTCTCCACACAGGAATGGAATCAGACACCCCTCCATCATAATAAAAATGGTGGTCTATTTCAACCGCTTTCGTAGCCACCGGAAGGGCACAAGTGGCTTTAATCGGGCTGTAGTTATCCGGAGCCAAATCCTGCTTGTTAAAATAGCGAGGCTTTCCTGTCTCCGTATCTGTAGCAGGGAATTCAAATTCTGTATTGTTTTCCATCATAGCCTCATAATCAAGAGGATCTCCCCCTCCCTCTTCTGAAAGGGTTCCATAAATATAGTCCAGCCCAAAGAGATTTCCTGTTTTTAAGAAACTACGCATTCCAAAATACTCTGGTCTCTGGGAATGCTCACAGTAAAACCTCTTATTTCTATCTCTTTGTCCTGCCAAAAAGGAAGCCGCATTCGCTGCACCTGCAGAAACTCCTACGCAATAATCAAAAGAGATTCCTTCATCTAGAAAAACATCTAATACACCAGCAGAATATGCGCATTTCATTCCGCCGCCTTCTACTATAAGTCCCGTCTTCATGTTGCAATCGCCTCTTTTCTTTTTCCATCCTTTTTTGTTAGGCGTATTTTAACACAAAAAAAGACATTTACAAAAATGCAAATGTCTGTTTCTGTATATTTCATATTATTTCTTTAAATATAAAACACATTCTCTTAAGTAGTTTGCCACCGGTCCAATATAGTTTTCTTTCTCTTCAAATCCGGTATACAAAATACGGTTTTCATCGATTGTTTCATCATAATACTTACAGTTTTTAATTAATCCCTTTCGGACATTTTCATCTCGGAATAGGCTACCACAGAGGATTACCTGATTCGGCGAGACAATGGTAATGGCATTTACAATACATCTGGCAAATAAATCCATCGCATCTTGAAGTTTTTCCTCTTTTGCCAGTACTTCTCCAAAATTATCCGGTGTGAACTTACAGATTTTTGAAAGGGCCTGATAAGAGACCTTTGTTTCCAGGCATCCTCTTCTTCCGCAAGAACACTTTGCACCATTCTTTTCCACAATGTAGTGGCCAAGTTCTGCTGCCTTTCTGTCGGTTCCTTCATATAGTTCCTTGTGAAGGATTAAACTACTACCCACACCAGGACCCCATTTGATAAGCATTAGATTATCGTATTTTTTTCCAAAGCCAAAAATCTTTTCGGCAAAGGCCAGGGCATTTACATTGTTTTCTATGATGACCGGGAGTTTGAACTCTTTTTCCAAAATACCGGAAATATCTACTTCCTCCTCCCAGATTCCATAAGCATGTACAGAAACGCCTCGTTCTTTATCTACAATACCGGAAATTCCAACAGATACTCCCTTAATAGAAATATCCTCATATTCTTTTGCCAAGGATTTTGCCATTTTCGCAATTTCTTTTAACACCACTTCAGGCAGCACCTTTTTATCCAACTTAAAAGAAGTTTTTGCTACAGCGTCTCCCTTCAAATCAGAAACAGCAATTACTACAGACTCAGGTTCAATATTAATCGCATAGATATATGTAAACTCATAATCGATATCAACTAATACCTTTTTACGACCTACTCCCTGAGACTCAGCCGTACCCAATTCCACGAGGACTTTCTCCTCCAGCAAAGAATTACAAATCTGGGTTACAGCTGCAGGGGTTAATCCTGTAGTTTCTGCAATTTCTTTTCTGGAAACCGGTCCCGACTCTACAATGTAAGTTAAGATTGCAGCACGATTTTGTCGCTTTACCTGCTCCATGTTCATTCCGGAATAATTCATAGTTTACCCTCTTTTTTTATTCGTAGCGATCCACTTCAATATTTAAGAAATGACCTAAAATCTCAAGTTCATCTGCTACATTCCCGTATGCTACCACAAAGTGTGGCTCATATCCAGCCTCAACACTTGAATATACAAACTCTTTCGCATTTGTTTTTGTCTCTACCACAAGAGATGTTCCATTGAACTGTTTTGGTCTATCTAGAGCCTTGCCTTCTGCCAGCAGGAATCTAAAGGATCCATCTGGCTTTTTGCCAATTCTAAAAATAGTAACATGTTCTGCTTCTTTACATCCAAAATCAAGAGTTGGTCCAATCTTTCTGTTACAGTGAACATCAATCTTTGCTCCTGTATCTTTTCTTGCTAACGAACATGCGGCTGTACCACAGTGCCAGAATGTAACGGTATTTTCTTTTTCATCCATAGAAACCGGATCACCAAAGAAAGTAGGCATACCTGTTAACTGCATTCCAAGATACATGGAAAGTGCTCCATAAGTATCTGCTTCACAACTGGCTGCTACGTCCAAATCATTTAACATAGCAAGTACAAGGCAGACCGGTGTACCAAAGGCCGTAAAAAAGTCTGGCCAACATCTGCTTGCCAAAGCACCAATGTTATTCTCATCTACATATTCCTTGTAGGCACGATACAATCTTGCAAAATCCTTACGATTATTCTCCGGTGTATTTTCCAATCCAACCGTACGATTAGAAGCATCCTTTAGATACTCCTCAATCTCATCATCACTGAAAGCCTTTGCCTTATCAATGAGTTCTCTAGCTTCAATAGACTCTAAGGTAGCTCCAAAAGTCTCCATCATCTCTAAATCCATTGCACGTCCAAATCCAAATCCCTGAGGAGTATGGCCAACAGCTGCAACCTTTAAAGATTTCATTTGATATTTCAACTGAGCTGCTTTAATGGCAGCTTTTACTTTGCAAACAACTTCCTCTTCTTCCGGCGCACCAAAGATATATTCTAGTGGTTCCTTGCGGAATGCCTTAAAGGCATTTGCTGCAGAATAAGCACCTGTTAATGAATTCAAACGAAGTCTTCCCCCATCAATGACAGGTTCTCTAAGAGTCCACAGTAAAATAGGACAATCAAAGCGACGCAGCACCTCGCTGGCATAGGCTGCATTTGCAAATGTAATGTTTTGTAAAATAATCAAATCGGGATTGATTTCATTTAAAAATCCATTTAATAAATCAATGGATAAAAGCATCTCTTTTGGCAGTACTGCATTAGTAGTTGATTCAGAAATCAACTTGCATGACTTTTCAAATTCCTTTTGAGCGCTCTCTAAATGGAAGGTACCTACCCCAATGGGAATGTAGGCTACTTGAAATTCCTTACTCATAATATCCTTCTTTCATACAATCTTTATCCTTTGGTGAAGTCTCCACCAATTTCTAACACTCTCCTTGTGCTAATAAAATAATTCTTTATTCTCACCAATAATTCCAGGATGAGCACCTTGTTTTATCAAAGGTTCTCTCTTTGGATGGGCAATGACCCATTTATTTCTGTGAAGTAATAGTATCTGTTCACTATCTTTCTCGTCAATCTTTGTTTTTTCCTCTTCACTTAAAGGGGTATTGGTACCCTTAGGCAAGATTACCACACCTTTAAATCCCTCATCTGTCACCTTTAAAGGAGAAAGATGCAGGGTGGTTTCAAACATCTCAATGGCACAGCCTCTTTCAACAAAAAAGACCTTTGCATCATTATTGTCGTAGTGATTGTTGGTAATCTCCCAACGATGGCCTAATACCAGCATAAAATCTGTAACAGCCACATTGATTTCACTACCCTTGTGATATTCAAACCCATTGTAAGTAGAATTTCTACCATTGCAATAGCCAATCTGAATAGGCATTCCTCCGTAGAGACCGATTTCCACCTTTTCTTTCACTGGAAAAGCTTCCATTTCCTCCACACCGGGAACATAGACATTCCCATCTTCCGGAATCTCTGTATGAAGTTTCATATACTGTGTAAGATCTGAAAAATCATACCCTTTCACGATTCTTCCATAGCTTTTAAATGCTTCATCCTCTACAGAATAAATCTTTACATCATTGACCTCATTTAAGTGTTCCAACAGTGCAATACTTTCTTTTCTCATAAGATTATCCTCTTATCTTCCCTGACGAACAACTTTCATGGTTGCACAGAAATCCTCTTTTCCAAGTCCCATTTCAAGAGCCTTGTCATAAACCCGAACAGCGTTTTCTTCTCCAGGCATATCCACCCCACACTCTTTTGCAAGGTTCATACAAATATGTACATCTTTGTGTTCATTCTCAATGGAAAATGCTGTGGTATAGTCTTCTTTTGACAAAACGTCCTTCTTAGAATCCAGATACCAGTTTCCAGCTCCGCCATAAGAAATTGCCTCTGCATAGGTTAAGATATCAATGCCGTTTGCCTTTGCAAGTGTAGCTGTCTCGTTGACACCATTTTGAATCTGCGAAACTAATGCATTGTGGCAAATCTTCATAACAAGTCCCTTGCCATTATCTCCCATGCGAATCACATTCTCACCCATATATAGTAAGATTGGCTTCATAGCTTCATAGGTCTTTTCTTCCCCTCCAACATAGATTCCAAGCTTACCTGCAATTGCTGCAGGCTTAGACTTTACTACAGGTGCATCAATAAACTGTGCACCAGTTTCCTTTACCATTTTTGAAATTTCAACTGAAACAGATGGATCAATGGTAGACATATCGATACAGGTCTTTGATGCATCCAATACAGGAAGCACTTCTTTATATACGCTCATAGAGTGCTCTGACTTTGGAACCATAGAAATAATAACATCTACGTTCTCTGCTACTTCTTTTGAAGAGCTGCATCCCTTTGCTCCCTTTGAAACCAAAAGGTCTACCTTTTCCTTTACAAAATCAAAAACATACACATCATCGTCATGTTTCTTTACAATATTTTCAGCCATGGATTCGCCCATGATTCCCAATCCAATAAAACCGATCTTCATATCTCTTATCCACTCCTTGTTATACTCTAAATTACGGCGGACAGTGTCATATCACAAGTCCGCCGGTGTTATTCTAGTTTCCTGCTGTATTATCCCATGCATCCTGGAAGGTCTTCATTCCCTGATCCGTAAATGCATGATGCATTGCATCTTTATATACCTGTAATCCTGCTGTTACGCAGTCAGCTCCGGCAACAGCGCAATCAACAAACTGTTTTGGAGAGCGGATTGCAGCACAGATAATTTCTGTTTCACCAATGAAACCAAAGTTTGCATAGATATCAACGATATCCTGGATATACTGCTTGCAGTCTTCTCCGTTTTGCTCTTTCCATCCAATGAAAGGAGATACAAACTTGCATCCATATTTTCCAGCAAAAAGTGCCTGAGCAGGAGAGAATACCAAAGTAAGGTTGGTACGGATTCCTTCCTTCTCTAATTTACGTGCAGCTGTGCATCCTGCTTCTGTACAAGGAATCTTGATTACGAAGCATTTAGAAAGAGCTGAAATCTCACGTGCCATTTTGATCATCTCATCTGCATCATCCAAATGTGGGTTTACTTCAACAGAAATAGGGAAATCATTGTAATCCTTAAATCCCTGTTCATTCGCCCAATCAGCCATATCTTTGATTGCTGTCATAAATGGCTTTCCTGATAACATAATGTGTTTTGGATTTGTTGTAACACCATCAATTCCAAATGTTTCATAAGCTTCCTTGATTTCATCCATTTTTGCACTGTCTAAAAAGTATTTCATTGTTTTTCCTCCATATATATAACTTTTATAAAATATTTATTAGCTCCTCATATCGAGAAGAGTTTTTCCTTACAAAGACAGGTGGGCAACCCATTGGTGCCTCAATAGAATAACTTCCACCTGTGTATTCTTTTTTTGTAAAGATATGTATCCAGTGATCTTCCGGTAAATATACCTGGCGAGCGGTTTTTCCTTCTTCATAAACAGGTGCCACCAGCATATCTCTTCCCAAAAGGTACTCTGTCATTTCCGAATAGGCCTTTGTCTCGTCATAGTGATAAAACAACGGGCGCATTACCGGTGTACCTTTACTAGACTGTTCTTTTACCAAATCTATTAAGTAAGGCTTCAATGACGCATGCATCTTTGAACACTTTGCCATCTGAGCCAGCAACTCCGCATCATCGTCAAACTGTACATCGTTCACTGGCTGATTTCCCTCATGAGTACGAAGCAATGGTGTAAATGCGTTCATCTCTTCCCATCTCATTAAAAGTTCTTTGCTTCTGGATAGAAGTTTTCCGTATGTGGTGTATCCACCTGCATCTGAATGGGTCACGCCATATCCTGACATTGCAAGAGAAAGGGTTGCCGGAACCGTAGAAATCAATCCATCATCTACGGACCAATCCACATGCTGATCTCCTGTCCACATCATGGTAGACGCAGCTATCGTTCCTGTATGACCAGCTCGTGTAAAGAAGAAGACTTCTCCTTCTTTTCCACATTCTACAATGGCTTCACGGTTCATCTTTGCCCAGATTGCAGGCCATTGGTTATGAACCACTGCTGCATCCTCTCCGGAATAAAGCACTGCATCCACCGGCAAGTACTCTCCAAAGTCTGCCATCCAGCCGCCAAGACCTAAGCCAATCATATTTTCCTTAATCAATCCCTTGTACCATTCATAGGCCTCTGGATTTGTAAAATCAATCATTGCCGCGGGAAAGGTGGTAATGGTAACCAAATAGTCTTTCCCTTCTTTGTCCTTTACACAGTAGCCTTTTTTTGAAGCATACTCGTAAAGTCTCTTTTCAATTGCCATGAATGGATTGATATATCCTAAGAATTTGACGCCCTTTGCATCCCATTCCTTGATTTTTTTATCCAAATCAACGTAGAGTTCTTTGTCCCATTCCCAGTTCCACATTACCTGGTAACCAAATCCGGTTCGTCTGCATCCAGACCAGTCTTGAGACCAAACTCCGCAAACCTTCACTCCGGCATCAAATGCTTTTTTTAGTTTTCTGTCTATAGCTTCGCAGCCTTCTTGAACTGCCAAAATGGCTCCATCATAAATCCAATCCGGAAGTGCCTGTACTCTACCAAGTAGCGCTGA
>JAILMB010000090.1 GCA_024692825.1 Lachnospiraceae bacterium
CATATATTTCCTTATCATATCCGGCTATTGGATGTATGACATTTGGATCCGGAGTCTTTTCGCTTTTCATCGTACTCTACCCTCCACAACTACGGTTTGTATATTTCAGATTTTAACATATAATAGACCTTTAATCCAAGATGGTTGATTTGTCTATTATTAGAATTCCATCGGCAATTTTCCAACATGCCTTCTTTCAAAAAACATCTCTTTATTCGCCATTACTACAATTATAGCAACTATATAAACCACTCCCGTCTCTACACACTTTGTTATAGGAGTTAGCGCAATTCTTTCCTGCATAAAGTTAACAAACAAGTGAAAAATAATACTTGCCAGCATACTACGCCCATTTTTAACATAAACCCATGTTGTTATAAATCCAAGTGGAATCACCGAAATTAAGAAGTTTAACATAAATAATATGCCTAAATTTCTTAGTTCATAATGATATGTACCTGGAATCCAAAATAAAGGCAAGTGCCAAAATGCCCAGACAAATCCAAATATAATGGATTCCTTAAACCAACTACAATATTGGGCTATTGAATCCTCCCCATAGCCTCTCCAACCGACTTCTTCGATTACTGATGCAAGTAGGATTGTCAGAAAAGCTGAGCCAATTCCTGCACCGGTAAAAGAAAAATCCTCTGTGAATGAAAACTGATTAAGGGACTGCCCGAAAAAAGTTGATAAAAGAATAGATAAAACGATTATTGCGATAAATATTATCACAGCTACAAGAATATTTACTGGCTTTATTTTGTAAAAACCTAATATCTTTCGCTTAAAATCACTGATTAATAAAGTATTTTTTGAGTTAAATACCATAAATATCGCCACTGTTGCTGGCGACAGTAATCCTAAAAGCATGCCCAATGCGCACGACAAGCCTTCATTAAACAAGATTGCCTCGAGCCAAAAAAACCAGGTAACTGCGAAAGCTGTAAGATAAAATTTAACCGGGCGATATTTATAGTTTTCCATAACTTAATCCTCCGTAGCTATAACTAACTCACTTTTTATACCGTTGAATTCAATTACATTCTCACTATCATCTACAGAATAATCTTCTGTCTTAAGCCCCGCTTTCTCGTATTTAATAGAAGTTTTAACTCCTTTTAATCTTGTCTGAAATGATAAATCTGAAGGTACAGTTATTCTAGAAGAAGCCACTACCTGATTCAGTTCAAATGAGCCTTTCATTTTATTTATAGCAATATCCATGTTGGCATTTGAATCCAATTCAAAAACACCTTCAAGGGATTTAACAAGGCATTTACGAACAGTCCCATTATGCTCAACATTCTCACATACAAGATTGTTGATTTCAAGATTGTTACAATCACATTCTATTTCAATATGATCAAGGTAGCGGTTTGGGAACAATACTTCGATAGTCAAGCTCTCATGTGATTCAGTTTCAACGGTTCTATTTACGTGATTGATTTCTACATCAATTCGTCGCTTGATATCATCAATCTTCACCTTATAATTTTCTCTGAGATTAACAATATCGTTTGATCCAAGCAGTACTACAATCTTTTCATCATCCGTTCCAGTGATTACCAGTGAATCCGCACTACCTAACTTAAGATCAAACTTTTTATTACCATCGATGTCATACTCCGTTTTTGATTCATATAGAAATCTAGTACGTATATGCGATTCCTTCTCATCGGTAAGAAGTTCATCCAATGATATGCCAAATAGCTTGGAAATAATTATCATGTTCTCGATGTCAGGAAGACCTTTATCTGTCTCCCACTTTGTTACTGCCTGCCTTGAAACTCCAAGTTTATCAGCTAATACCTCTTGTGACATTCCATAATCTTTTCTAGCCTTTTTTAGTTTTTCTGCAAATCTCATAAAACAAACCCTCCTATAAACAATTTCATTCTATCTTAAAGAAGTCATTTTTACTAGAAAATACCCGTTTCATAACATAAAAAAATGCTACTTACCGTAGCTTTTTTTCATTATTCCTCAATATTATCAAATTTTAGAATTGCCCAGCCGTGTAAGCAGCTGAGCAAACCACTCTTCTCTTGTCATGTTCCTATTACTTAAATATTCCTCCAGCGATATCCTTGATTTCTTTCATATCAACCTTTCCATCTGCTAGAAAATGAGGGTAAGAAAAAAGGAACTGCGAGTCTGCAATTCCTTTTTTTTGCCTAATTTAGGTCTACTTACTAATCAAATGATTAGCTTAGGGTCATAACCCCCGTCTTGGTGTGTGTGCCTGCATTTTCTTTTAATTCATCACAGGCGGTTTTGAATATATTTCCGAATTCTACGGATCCTCCTTTGTGCTGAACCTTCATAGATGAAGATGCGCTTTGGGAATAATCCCCAGAATCAGAAAGATGAAAAACAGCTGAAACTCTCAAATATTCATCCATTTCGAATACCTCCATGGTGCATAAGTGAAAAGTTCCTTGGTACATTCCATGTACCTTATCTGTATATTATCATCTTTTTGTGAATAAATCAATAGAAAAACACAAGATATTGTGGTTTATCTATAAAATCTTACTAGAATAGGTATTTTTCTATTACTTCTGCTACTCCGCTGTAATTATTGTTATTTGCAGTAATATAGTCTGCAATTTCTTTTACATCTGCGTGGGCGTTTGCCATAGCGCATCCCACATTTGCATATTGGATCATGGAAATATCATTTCGTTCATCTCCAATGGCAATCACGTTTTCTCTTGGAATGTTTAAATACTTTGCCAGGGCTTCTACGCCGGTTCCCTTATTGGAGTCTTTTTTACAAAACTCTAAAAAGTATCGACTAGAAAAGAAACAGTCAAACTCTTTACTTTGTTCAGAGTCAAAAAATCGTTTTTGATATTCTGGTAATTTGTTCAAATCACTATATTCAATGGCAATTATTTTTGGATAGGTGGGATTTTTAAGTTCATCCCAATCTTTGATAAATTCCACGTTTTCAATGGCGATTCGATTGTATCGCTGTAGTTCTTTGGTATCTTTTGTAGTGATGATGCTGTCATAGTCAAAGGTATGGGCATAGATGTCATTGGCGTTTAAATCTTTTAATAAGGAAATCATCTTACCTGCTTCTACCCCATCCTCATGTATGATTTCATCGGTAGCCAAATCGTAGATTACATTCCCCTGAAAGGAAAGTAAATAACAGCCTTCTTTTCTGAAATCCAATTCGTCTACTACCATACGAGTGCCACGAAGAGAACGACCGGTAACGATGGCTGCCTTGTGACCGAGATCCAGAGCTTTGTGAACGGCAGCAATATTTTCTTTTGTAATATGTTTGTCATCACATAAAAGTGTTCCATCTACATCGAAACAAACAAGTTTTTCTGTCATGATTCTTCTATTGCCAGTCTGGGAATAAACTCTCGACCTACATAATGATCGATGATATGCTCATCTTTTTCCATTGCCTCATTTGCAAAGGTGGTCTGAGATGAAAGCAAGGTCTTACCACGTTTATCCAAACGGACATAATCTCCTTTTTCATTTAAATAATATGCTTTTAAGTTATCCTGAAGTTGGATGTCTAAAATATGCTTTGCTTTGGCTTTTGCTTCTTCGTCTTCCACAGGGAAAATAATCTCTACTCTTCGATCCAAGTTTCTTGGCATCCAATCGGCAGAGCCCATATAGATATCTTCTGCACCATTGTTATAGAAATAAAAGATTCTAGAGTGTTCTAAGAAGTTTCCTACAATGGAGGATACGCTAATGTTTTCACTTACACCGGGAATACCAGTCTTTAAACAGCAAATGCCTCGTACAATCAGATGAATTTTCACCCCTTGAGAGGAAGCTTCGTATAGTTTTGCAATCATTTTTTGATCGCAAAGAGAATTCATTTTAGCGATGATTCTTGCTTCTTTTCCTTCTTTTGCATAGGTGATTTCACGATCAATCAAACTAAAGAACTTGTTGCGAAGCCAAATAGGTGCTACGACAAGTTTGTTCCACTGAGCAGGCTCGGAATATCCGGATAACATATTAAATACTGCTGTTGCGTCTTCTCCATAGCGTTCGGAGCAGGTAAACATACCGCAGTCGGTATAGGTTTTGGCAGTAGAATCGTTGTAGTTACCGGTTCCGAGGTGAACGTAGCGCTTAATTCCCTCTTCTTCTCGACGAACAACAAGAGCGATTTTACAGTGAGTCTTTAGACCTACCAAACCGTAGATAACGTGACAGCCGGCTTTTTCAAGTCTTCTTGCCCAGTTAATATTGTTTTCCTCGTCAAATCTGGCCTTTAATTCAACTAAAACAGTAACCTGCTTACCGTTTTCAGCTGCGTGGGCCAAAGCTGCTATAATAGGGGAATTTCCGCTGACACGGTATAGGGTCTGTTTAATGGCTAGGACGTTTTCATCCACAGAAGCCTGCTTTATGAAATCCACAACCGGTTGGAAACTCTCATAGGGATGATGTAATAGAATGTCTTTTTCTTTAATGGCAGAAAAAATATCCTTTTTATTGAAGCAGCTTGGCATCTGTGGTGTGTAAGATGGATATCTTAGATGGTCATAGCCTTCGATTCCGTACATCTTCATAAGGAAGGTAAGGTCGAGTGGTCCATTGATTTTGTAGACCGCATCTTTGTGTACGTTTAGCTTATCCCGTAAGAATTTAAGTACACGCTTATCCATAGAAGACTCTACTTCTAATCGAATGACCTCTCCCCACTGTCTCATTTTTAAAGACTTTTGGATCTCTTTTAATAAATCTGCAGCGTCATCTTCATCAAAGGATAAATCGGCATTACGCATGATACGATAAGGAAATGCGCAGATTACATTGTAATTTAGGAATAATTTGGCAAGATTCTTTTCAATAATCTGCTCTAACAAAATAAAACAATCCTTCTCAGAGTCACTGGGAATGGATACGAATCTTGGCAGGCCTGAAGGAACCTGAACCGTTACAAATTCATATTCCATGGATTCCATATGGTCTCCAAGAAGCTTGGAATTTCCCTTTGGTGTAACAAGCCCCGCAATGTTTAAAGACTTATTTGAAATCAATGGAAATGGTCGAGATGCATCTACGGCCATAGGAGTTAATACAGGATAGACTTCATTTGTGAAATAACGATCTACAAATTTGGCCTGATCTGCAGTTAAGTCCTCATATTGATCAATGATGGTAATCCCATTTTTTTCTAACAAAGGAATGAGGGAACGGTTGTAAGTGGTACACTGCTGTTCCATAAAAGCCTTTGTTTCAGCGTGAATGGCATCTAATTGGTCGGTTGGTGTCAAACCGGCTAAATCCTTTTTGGTATAACCTGCGTTTACCATATCCTTTAAGGAGGCAACTCTTACCATAAAGAATTCGTCTAGGTTAGAAGCTGTAATGGCTAAAAATTTAATTCGCTCTAAAACAGGCAGGGATTTATCCCTTGCTTCGTTTAAGATTCTCTGGTTAAATTGCAGCCAGCTTAATTCTCTGTTTACATAGTATGTTTCATCGTTAAAATTCATCCCCATAACTACTCCCCTCTTTATTTACGCTTCTCGTGAATGACTGGTCGAATGGCAAAAATTTCTTCGAAGAAGTCAGCCTTTGTTTCAAAAAGTCCCTTTTCTAATTCGATGGAATCCTTGGCTTCAATATTTATAGATAAAATATCATCTTTCAATGAAAGATTGATTTTTTTGAATTTCTGTTTATGGCTACGATCCATTGCATTGGCAACTCGAAGAATGGCTAAGAGCTTTAAATATTTCACGTACTCTTCTCTGGTAAAATCAAATGCCATTTCCCCATAGGATAGCGCCTTTCCACGGTTGGATGAGGAAATGTAGGCAACGAGGAGTCGCTCCTTATGTGTTAAGCCTAGGATTTCCGAGGTCATAATAATGGTAAAGGTGCACTGTGAGGCTTCTGAAATACTAATGTATTTTCCACAGTCATGTAAAATACAAACCACCCTCATAAGTAACCGGTCTCTTTGGGTCAAATGATGGGTCTTCTTAACCGCATCAAAGATTTCCATAGACATGGTCTCTAAGGCTCTTAAATGAGGAATATAGCTGTCATAGCGCCTTGCAATGGCCCATGAGGCAGATAAGACATCT
>JAILMB010000096.1 GCA_024692825.1 Lachnospiraceae bacterium
GAAACGGTTAATAGAAACTGCACCTTCACGTCCGCCTGCGATTGCATCGATTGCAAATTTCGGACCGGTAAATACATCACCACCAGCAAAAATATCAGGCTCTGCTGTCTGACGTGTAAGAGGATCTGCAATAATGCCTCCATTTGGTCGAAGCTCTACCTTTGTTCCTTCTAATAGCTTGCCCCACTGGATGGACTGACCAATAGATAGAAGAACATTTTCACATGGAATGGTAATGGTTTCGCTCTCATCATATTTTGGAGCAAATCTGTGATTCTCATCAAACACGCTGGTACACTTCTTAAATACGATGCCGGCAACTTTTCCATTCTCAACAAGGATCTCTTTTGGTCCCCAACCATTTTTAATTTCAATACCGTCTTCTTTGGCTTCAGCCACTTCATCCTTTGCAGCCGGCATCTCTTCTGGAGATTCCAAACAAAGCATGGTTACTTTATTTGATCCTGCACGAAGAGCTGTTCCTGCAACGTCGATAGCAACGTTACCACCACCAACTACTACGGTATCACCGCTGAGTCGAACAGAATGATCAAGGTTTACTTTACGGAGGAAGTCAACACCTGTCTGAACGCCTTCTGCGTCTTCTCCTGGAACTCCGGCAAGTCTTCCACCCTGACAACCAACAGCGATAAAGAATGCCTTGTATCCTTCTTCACGAAGACTTTGAATGGTAACATCCTCACCAACATTTACTCCACATTTAATCTCAATGCCCATCTGACGCATAACATCGATTTCAGCATCGATAATATCTTTTTCCAAACGATAAGAAGGAATACCGTTCATAAGCATACCACCAGGACGGCTTTCTTTCTCAAATACTGTAACGGGATATCCGTCCTGACGTAAGAAGTATGCGCAAGACAAACCTGCAGGACCTGCACCAATAACAGCAACCTTATAATCATCTGACCACATTCCGCCATCATGCTTTTCGCAAAGAGGAATGTAGCGCTCTTCCTTATTTAAATCTAAAGATGCGATAAACTTCTTGATTTCATCAATTGCAAGAGGCTGATCGATGGTACCACGAGTACAAGCATCTTCACATCGACGGTTACATACAGCACCACATACCATAGGGAATGGATTGTCTTGCTTGATTAATTTCAAAGCTTCTTCAAATCTTCCCTCAGCAGCCATCTTAATGTAGCCCTGGATGGCGAGGTGTACAGGACAAGCTGTCTTACAAGGAGCTGTACCTGTATCATAACAGTTAATCTTTGCATCATCACGATAGTTGTAATTCCATTTATCAACGCCCCACTTACGAGCATCTGGAAGTTCTGACTTTGGATAGGTAACTTCAGATCCATCCTTCTTGCAAAGCTTCTGACCAAGTTTGGCAGCCCCAACAGGACAAATCTCTACACACTTACCACAAGCCACACATTTATCCTTTTCTACATGAGCACGATATGCAGATGCTGAAAGGTTTGGTGTGTTATATAACTGAGAGGTACGAAGTGCATTACAAACACCAGCAGCGCAGTTACAAATAGCAACGATCTTTCCTTCGCCGTCGATATTTGTAATCTGGTGAACGTAACCATGACGCTCAGCTCTCTCTAATACTTCATAAACTTCTTCTTTGGTGATGTAGTGTCCGATTCCACGGTCATCCATGTATTCGGCCATGTCGCCCATACCTATACAGTAATCACCACGAATCTGACCAGAACCTTCTCCACGCATTTCCTGCTGTTTACGACAAGAGCACTCGGAAATACCATATTTGTCATACATATCAATCCAACGTGACAAATGCTCTACTGGAACTGACTGATTCTCCAGTTCGATTGCCTTTTCAACAGGAATGGTATGCATACCAATACCGCTTCCCCCTGGAGGTACCATCTGAGTAATACCACCAAGTGGCAACTGAGTCATAAGATTGAAGAAGGATGCCATCTCCGGATGTTCATCTGTAACAGAATCCTGCATCATCATAAACTCAGCGGAACCAGGTACAAAAATTGGAAGCTCATAACGATACTCAAAATTCTTTGGATCTCTAGAAGAACGTGTCTGCTCGATAATTCCAAGATAACGTAACTTATGAACCAATTCCGTCGTATCTTCAACTGACATTGAATTCATCTCAGCAAGCTGAGGAATTGTATAAGGAACACGTGTCTTCTTAAAGTTCAAAAGGAACTTCACGTCATCCTTTTCTAATACGTGGTCCAATAACCAATACTCTGGGTCACGATTGTTAATCTTTCCTGTAAATTTCTTTACATAACGGTCTGTAATCAGTGTTGCTAACTGTAACACTAATTTCTCCTTTTCAGGATCATCCGCTACATAATTTGGATCCTGCCAATAATCCCATTCATTGATCATGGGATCACCTTTTGACATATCCATTGGCCGTAAATTTCTAACCAAATCTTTTGCCATGTTTTCCTCCTATATACTTATACTTTTATACATCGAAAGCGCTACTTTCGACTCCTCACCCGGCTATATCCCCCCGGGACGGATTTCACTATTATTGTAACAGATGTTCAACTTTTTGTATATAAACGTTAAATATTTTGCATTTTTTATATTGCTTTTTGTGCACTTTTAACCACAGATATTGTATATTGGGTCACTACGCCTCGATTGTTGTCTAATTTTCAAATAAAAGAAGAAATTCTGTATACAAAAATACCCCTTTTGAACGAGTTCATTCAAAAGAGGTATTCTACCATGCTCAGTATATAGTATTAGGAAGGATCATTATTCCTGAGCGGTTAATTCTTTGTAGTATTCAGAGTAATCAGCTCTCTTGTCTTTTGTGAAAGCGATTGCTGAACGTGGATGCTGGTTAAAAATACCGGTCATTAAGTACTGTAAATCATATCCCCACTGTAAACCTGACTCTTTGAGGGGAACCATCTCCTCCTCGATGAATTTGATTACAGGGAACAAATTGTACTTTGGATTTCGAAGGAATCCAAGTAAGTTTTCCATAGAACAGTTTCCTGCTCCACGTCCCATAGATGCATAGGTAGCATCTAACCAATCCACACCATCTCCAACGGCTTCAATGGTATTTGCAAACGCAAGCTTCTGATTATCATGAGCGTGAATTCCCAATTTCTTTCCGTACTTTTCTGCTGTTTCCATATAAACATCAACGATACGGGCAATCTGTTCCGGATAAAGAGATCCAAAACTATCTACGATATAAATACAGTCAGCAGGTGATTTTCCAATCATATCAAGAGCAGCTTTTACATCTGCATCCTGAGCGGAAGAAATCGCCATAATATTACAACTAACTTCATATCCTTTATTCTTTGCATCTTCAATCATATCGATTGCTGCTGGAATCTGATGAACATAGCAAGCCACACGAATCAAATCAAGGGCGCTATCGTTACGATTACGAATATCATTTTTGTAATCACATCTTCCTACATCTGCCATTGCTGCAAGCTTGATTTTCTTCTCTGCGTTATCACCGATAACGTCAAAAATCGCATCATCATCACAGAACTTCCATTTTCCAAATTTATCTACGTCGAAAAGTTCCTTGGATGCCTTGTAACCAAGTTCCATATAATCAACGCCGGCTTTTATATTGGTATAATAAAGCTTTTTAACGAATTCATCAGTAAAATAGAAATCATTTACCAATCCACCATCTCTTAATGTTGCGTCAACTACTTTGACACTTTCTCTGAATCCTAAAAGCTTTGATACCTCTTTCATGTTTGTCATCTCCTAAATCTTTGTTTTCTATTCTGCACTTCAAAATCCTACTCTATGTATAGGTTTTGTTCGCCGCTTTAAAGCGCTAAAGTACAGCTCATTTAGATTACCATAATATTAGCTGAAAAACAAGTTATTTTCTAGGATTTCTTTAATTTATAAATTCATTATGTTATGGTAAGTGCAAGCAATAACACTTGAGGAGGAATGAAATATGAAGAAATTTACATCTCTTGTTGCACTCGGATTAAGCGCATCTTTAATATTTTCTGCATGCGGTTCTAATACTTCGTCCGATCAACCTACAGATACTACACCTACGGAAGACGTTTCTGATACTTCTTCTGAATCTGATACTACTTCAGAGGAAAATGAAAGTTTTATCGCAATACAGCCTGTAATCACAACTCATACCTATTCAAAGACTACTAACGATGGTGCTACCTGTTTATTTTCAGCATCGACCGACACCATTTCCTTAGATGAGGAATCCGCCCAGTATTATCCTGAATTAAATGATGGACTTGTGGCTTATTCTGATACACTCTTAAATACCTTCCAAACCAATGCAGAATCAAATTCAGAATATGCCATTTCTGATTATGCTTCCGGATTTTTAGAAGATGGCATGTACTACGAAGACGAATCAAAGATTAAAGTAGAACGGGCCGACGAACAGGTCTTTTCCATTTCAGAAAGCAATACCGCCTACTTAGGAGGGGCTCATGGAAGCTATGGTCTATCAGGCGTTACCTTTGATACAAAAACAGGAAAGCAAATAGAACTTACGGATGTATTTACAAATATGACCGAACTGATTCATGTGATAGAGGATACCCTTATGAAGGAATATCCAAATACTCAGTTTTTCAATTTGTCAGAAACCATGCTCTCCTACTTAAATGACTCTGAGACCTATCAGTTATGTTGGTTTATGACAAGCGAAGGTGTTGAGTTTGTATTCAATCCATATGAACTGGCAAGTTATGCTGATGGTATGCAAACCATTATGATCAGCTTCAACGATCATCCTGAGTTATTTACTGGAAACTATACCGCTTCAGAAGATGCCTTTGTTACAAACTTAGAAGCTTCTTATGACACCGCTACAAATTATATTGATTTAGATCGAGATGGTATCTCTGAAGTAATTTCCATTCAGGAAAACTATGACGAAGACATGTATGCAACTGCTACTTTCACCTTTAACGGAAGCAGCTATACCATAGATGAATACTACTATGATATGGATGCAAAGCTCGTTCATACAAAGGATGGAAAGAATTACATCTACGCATTCTTAAAGGAAGAAAACGCGTACACTTCTTTAAATGTAATGGAAGTCTCTGAAAAAGGAATCAGCTTCTCCGGAAGCATGAACGGTGCAGAGCCATCTGAATATTTTGATTCAGACGATAGCGAAGGAACTACCTATACGACGTATTCCTTTGTCTCACCAAATGGATTTACCCTGGCTACAAGGCTAGACAGTTTGAGTACCTATGATGGAATTAAAAATTACACCGTTGGGGATGATGGAATGCCAACCTCTAACACAGATTTTTACACCATCCGAAATGGTCTGACCTTAACAGCAAAAACAGACTTTGGAGGAAAAGAAGTAAATATCGAAACCAACGAACTTGGTTCAGACACTATTATTACAAATGGAACAAAGCTAACCTTCTATCGCACCAATGGTACTGATACGGTTATCTTCCAACGCGAAGACGGCACCTATGTCGGCGTCACCTTTGAACTAAACTCTAACTACGAGCCAAT
>JAILMB010000105.1 GCA_024692825.1 Lachnospiraceae bacterium
TTCATGAGCAATCTTTGCAGCGTTAAAAAATGGATTGCTTACATCTAAAATACTGTATTCCAAGCAACTTTCTGAAAGAATCAATTTCTTATTTGGAAACTGTTTTCGAAATAAATCAAGCATTTCAAAATGATCTCCACTATACCAATGAAAGGCCATTCCATCTGCACACTCGCTTCCTTCTCCAGAAAGAGTCACATTTGCCCGATCAAATACCCGCTCCTTATTGTGGTCCCAAATAAATACCAAAATCTCTTCATGATTTCTTTTTCTCAAAGTAGGTTTTAAATGGTTTACTAAAAAATCTTTTTCTTCCTTAGCCGTATAAACACAACTATCCCAGGTCTGTACTGCTTTTGCTTCATTTTGAATGGAAAGCATTTTCACCTTATATCCGCGGCTTTCATATTCTTCAATATATCGGCAAAGATAAAGAGCATAGGCATTATAACATTCTTTTTTTAATCTTCCGCCTGCATGTCTTGTGTCAACGTCCTTAAAGGACACCGGCGGAGACCATGGTGATAGAAATAAAGAGATCTGATTATTGGTATAAGCTTTAATATCTTCTAATAAAGGTAGAATATATTTTCCAGCTCGCTCCATAGAAAAGTCTTCACAGCTTCCATCTTTTCCTGCCTCAAACTGCTCTAACGAAAAGTCACAGCTATCTATGGGCACACGAATGGTCTTATAGTTTAATCCATTTTTTCCAAAATATTTTTCCAAAAAAAGTTTTTTCTTTTCCTCAGGAAGTTTGGAATAAACATATCCAGCACTTTCTGTCGCTGCTCCACCAAATCCATTCCAGATTTGATCTTCCATCCCGGTATAAATATTCAGAAGTTTATTTTCCTCCTGATCAACATCAGCCTCAAAAGCAATTTCTTTTTTCTCATATTCCGGATTATTTTGTGTCCAAGACACAGATTCCATTTTCATCTTTCTCATTTTGCTTTCCTTTCTCTATAAAACAAGACACGACGCCTCCTGTTAGGAAAGCGCCGCGTGTGTTTCTAGAAATATTCTTATGGTGTTACGCTAAATTCACCTGTTAACTGTTCTGAAAGAGAACTTACATAAGTAAATGTAAGAGGACTTCCTTCAGCAGTAATTTCCTGCCCGTTGGCATTGGTAATTACTAATGTAGTTCCATCATAAGTATAGGTTCCAGGATCTTCAATATTATGTTCCGGGAAGGCAAATACATAGGTACCATCTTCGTTAAAAGTGATTGTAGTTGCGCCATCTGAACTATCAAATGTTCCTGAAAGTGTAACAGCAGGTTCACCTTCTTCTTCTCCAGCATCACCTTCTTCTAAATCCTCTGAAGAATCAGCCTCTTCTCCGTCAGCCTCTTCACTAGAAGCATCCTCTGAGTCTGCATTTTCTGCTTCCTCTTCTGCTTCTTTTGCATCTTCAGGATTTGCATAATCCCAGGAAACAATAGCGCCATCTTCTAACACAAAGATTGTTTCAGGAATAAGATCTAATACGTCTGCGCCGTATTCATCACTTGTATAAACTCCATCCTCTTCACTATCACCTATTTTCATATTAAGCATAGGTTTCATCTGAACAGAATAGGTGTCTGTTTCCATTTCAAATGTTGCACTTTCTGCTACACTTGTTGTTACCGTTCCATCTCCATTATCTGTATAGGTTCCATTTGCATTCATAGTAAATACTAAACCAAGTCCGGTAGAATCTCCTACTTCTGCTCTTTTTCCCTGCTCAATTACATAGGCATCAGAGTAAATATTATAAGTTCCGTCTTCAAATAAGGTTAAGGTAACATCTACATAGAAACGACTATCTGCCTTTACAAGTCCTGAGCAACTTCCTGTTAAAAACTGATATTCAGGGAGGTTTTCAATGTTGTTATTATTCTGGTTGTAAGAAATCGTATAAACATCTCCTTCTCCAGCACCTGCAGTGCCACTTCCACCTGCTGCACCACTTCCTGTTCCCATAACTGAGAAAAGCGCAACCATAACAACACAACCACAAACAGCAGAAGCAATTACAGAGATTAGTTTTTTCTTTACAAGTTTTTCTACTTCTACAACAGCTTTTCCACTAAAAGCTCCAATAATATTTAAAACCATAGCGATTAATAACATAACTGCACTTGCAATAGAATAATAAATCGCTTCTTCTCCACCGTGTCCGGCATCATAGTCAGTAATAATGGTATTACCAATTCCTTCAACACGGTCACCAATCAATAGGATTGCTGATGCTGCAAGAAAACCAATGGTTCCAAAGGTTAAAAGTTTCACCCAAAATGCATCAGGATTAATCTTGGTAAAAATCAAATCCAATGCACTACATACTACTGCTAAAACAATAAATGCCATTATAATACCGGATGCACCGGTTCCAAAGGTATAATAACTTGTAGAATAACTAAAGGCAAATAATACACCACCAAAAAAGGTAAATATCAATGTCAGAATTCCTGTAGTGAAATCCAGACTCTCTAATTTCTTATCTGTCATTTCCATGCTCTCCTTCCTTTTTGTAAGCAAGTATAAAAAGAATCAAAAAGATTGCGAATCCTAATGCAGCTATTACGATGCAAACCTTTAATAATGTCTGCCATCCCATACTTCCATCTACCGTAGAATTCTCATCCATACCATTCAATAGATTACTATTTACATAGGTATATAGTTTCTTGTGGTAGCTATCACGAAGCATTGCCTGTAATACGATATCTTCTGATACAGTACTTTCTGTAAAGTTCCAGGTTTCTCCATTGTTAGAGCCGCCAAGCATTTCATTGTTTCCGGCTACAATACATTCTTTTGGCAAGAAGTATTTTGAAGACTTAACTGAGTCTGTAATTACCTGACCTTTGAATCCCCATTCACCACGTAGGATTCCATTCATAAGACCTTTACTTGCCCCAGCATGGGTACAACCAATACGGTTAAAGGTTGTCATAATTCCCTTCACACCGCCATCGCGAATTGCAATTTCAAATCCACGAAGTTCATTTTCTCTACCAGCCTGTTCATTCAAGAACACTGCCAAACCATCCCGGTTACTTTCCTGATCATTGAATGCAAAGTGTTTTACAACAGTAACAACACCATATTTATTTAACTCAGTATGAATATTTGTTCCGCAAACACCCATAAGTACAGGATCTTCTGAATAGTATTCCACGTTACGTCCATTATAAGGAGTACGATGAATATTAAATCCAGGCGCAAACCAGGCATTGTATCCAGTCCAAAGACTGTCATTTCCAATTAATCTACCTTCTTCTTTTACCAATAGATTTGAGAAGGTTGCTGCAACAACAGGTTCACTTACATATACGTCTGTATAATGTCCGAAAGCCGGATCATCTTCTGATACTTCATAAATAGAGCCCTGTGTATACTGACCAATGGTTCCTATAATACCAAGAGGAGAATCTGCTCTTTGTTCTTTTGGCATATTTACCTCTGAAATAGGCTCTAAGTACGCAAGATACTGATTTACCAGATCAGACAAGGTCATTTGATCTAAGATTTCGTCATACAATGGATCGTCATAATCCAACCCGATCAACTCTACGGCCGAATGACCATTCAAAGCCCCATAAGTAAATTCTGTTTCTCCATCATAGGCTGCAAGTTCTGCTTCTGCATCATAGGTTTCGTTTCGAAGCAGTGTTATCATTTCCTCTGTAGCACTAAGACCAGTAACTGTTTCAGGGAAGGTAGTTGCCCAATCATTTCTGCTTAAATAAGTCATCGTTGCATTTGCGTTATAACTGTTTAAATCAGCATCTGAAAGTTCGTTTTCTACTACTGTGCCATTTTTTTCTGTTACGGTATATTCCTTATCTACCGTCTGCATCACACAGGCACCATTTAAGCTTTCGCCTTCTGCGAAAATGCTTCCTGATAAGTCTGGATGAGCTGTGGCAAGTACTGCCTGATTTGCTTCATGGGCACCATTTCCTGTAGCAAAATAGTAATCTCCTGCTTCAAGTACATAAGCACCTTTCGTTCCATCATGTTCATAGCCCATATCATAGCTATAGAAATCAGTGGCTTTAAACTCAATTGTTACATTCTCAGATTCTCCTGGAGCTAAAAGAACACAATCTTCATAGCTTTCCTCAGATGCTTCACCGGTCTTTTCAAATCCAACTAACTGAATTGCTGATTTTTCCACACCATTCGCTTTATCATAGTCTGTATAAGGCAATGACACATATAACTGAACGGCATGCTTTGCAGCTACATCTCCAGTATTGGTTACCTTTACAGTTGCGCTACTCTTATTTTCACCCGTCCAATCAATGGACATATCAGTTATTTCCTCAGAGAATGTAGAACCCTCTAATCCATATCCAAAGGAATAAGAAACTTCCTTGTTATAGTCCCAGGTATTTCCACCATCCACGGTTTCTCCCTTTTGAGCTACAGAAGCATTTCCCTGACCAAGTATGCTGTCTGCATATCTTGTCTCATAGTATTTATATCCAATATAAATACCCTCTTCTTCTGCTAGATACCAGTCGGAACGAAGTCCATTATTTGTAGTCGTTTCAATTGCATCTGCATTATCAAAAAGGTATACACCATAATTTCTCATGGCAGGTGATAGTGCAGAATTTACTGCATAAGTATCTGGGAGATGTCCAGAAGGAAGTACCTCTCCAGATAACAGTTTTGCAATTCCATAGGTACCATAAGCACCAGGATTTCCAATCCAAAGAATTCCATTTACACCATCATCTGTTTTTAATTCCTCTACTTCCATAGGAACAGCGGAGTTTAATAGAACAACAACTTTTAAAAATCCCTGCTGTTCTACATAGTTCACCAAATCTCTTTCGTCATCGGAAAGGCCTAAGATATTTCCTGTAGGACTATTTAAAAACTCATCTGTAGGAATTGGATTTTCATGTTCTTTATCATCTTTATCAAAGGTGGTTGTTCCTTCTTCTCCCGGGTAGAAACAGCAGCTCTCTCCTGCATCTCTTCCCAACACAATAATAGCGGCATCACTATAATCACTATAAGTGCTTTCCATTCCAGCGTATTCTGAAACCGGCACCTCATTGATTTCGCTACCAACATTCATATCAACAACATTTCCACCTGCTGCCTTTGTGGTTTGATAATCTTCTAAAAGATCTGCATCTTTGTAAAAATCCACCATTTTTTCATTCACAGAAAAACCGTTTTCTGTGAGGGCATCTGCAAGTGTTACAACGTTTGACTCATCAATGAGTGATCCCATTGAACCACCAAACTGCATATGTTCACCACTTCTCATACCAAACAGGGTAACATTCTTTCCTTCCACTGCAGGTGTTCCCTTTAAGGAAACAGCTCCTTCAGCTTCCAATCTGGTATTTAAAGCGATTTCAGCATCTATCAATTCAGAACCTGATGAGTAATCAGATACGTACTGATAATCT
The DNA here is from genome assembly GCA_024692825.1 of Lachnospiraceae bacterium. Lineage (GTDB taxonomy): Bacteria > Bacillota > Clostridia > Lachnospirales > Lachnospiraceae > JAILEN01. The sequence continues at coordinate 5,432 of JAILMB010000105.1, forward strand.
GCTGCGTCCTCACTTCGCTGTACAGAAGATGTCACACCTAGCAACTCGTTTACTCTTACTTGCCAACTGTTTGCAACAGAAGACGCACAAGAAAGCATTACAGTTAAGGCAAGAAATACTCCTGCAAATCCGCGAAACAGATTACTATTCCACTTCATATAATCCCTCCTTTATGGAATTTAGCGCTTTGCCCTCATTTCAAAGCGCTCACATTTTCAGTGATAAAATATATGAAAAAACCGAGGGCTACAATACCCTCGGCATAAACGACAACAAACTGTCACAAACGACACTATTTTATTCATCTGACAGAATCATTTGTATCTGGAAAATGTGATTTTCTTCCCATACACTAAGGCTTCCATCGTATCTTGACAACAAGGTTTTTAACTTTGCTAACACCTGCTCTCTCTTTCGCGCTTCTTTTTTACTGATCTCATCTCCCATATAATTTTCTACAGAAAAATATATCATCTCACCCTTTCGGGTTAACAAAACGGAAATCAGCTTTTGTTCCGGATCTGTTACAGAAGATTCATAGGCAATAGCCTGGTCAATTGCCAAATCCATAATGCTGTATAAATCCATGGTTTTCATATGGACGATTTCACCAATATTTGCGATACAGGAAAGTTTGATTCCTCGATTGGCACAAATCATACTCTTCTCTGTTAATATGGTATCTAGGGTTTCATCCCCGGTTCTTACCACCGCATCATAGAAGTTCAATGCTCTACGTACATCTTCAATCAAGCGATTCTTGTCCTCGTCCTCCGCTGTTTTTAATTCTGACAGCTGACGTTTCAACGCGTGACATTTTTGATTGATCATATCTGTGTTTTCTTTTACAAAATCATACTGTTTTTGCTTTTGTTTCAATAGCATTTCGGACAGGCTTTTATCCCGTTCGTATACTACTGCAATATAAAGGTTGTACAAAGATGACATGGTCATCACACTGATTAAGACAATGGATAGTACGCAAAACGCATAAACAAAAATGTAAATATTCCCATAGTCTTTATGATGTGCTAAAGGTGCGATGAGCCACTCTATTATAATCTGTATCAAAGGTACAATCAGTCCATAGGCAAAATAACTCAATACCTGAAACGCCTTTCCCTTTTGATCTGAAATGGGAACAAGGCCATCGCCTCCCTGCAACTTCCTCGCAATAAAATGATAAAAGGTTCCATAAAAAATTCCGTAAAACACCAATCCACAGAGAAAATAAACCACAAAATGATTTTGTGGAAGATTCGGGAATAATACATATACAAAAATGTAACGATACCACAATGTTAATAATGCCTCTATGATCTTACCTAATAGACACCGAAAGGCAAGGGTTCCCATATCTGCCTCAAAACACAGACTGATACACCATAGCTGAATTGCTGCAAGAATCAACACGTAGACAATACCCATCCAAAAATTGGAGGTATATCCCGTCAACAATTCGTTGTAAACCGGAATCCACCCCAATAAATAGAAGAAATTGATTCCAAGGGATGCTGCCAATCCTCTATAAAAATAAATTCGTTTTGGCAGCGCTTTATAACACATTAAAAAACAGGCAAGAAAAGCTCCATAAATAAACCGAGCCTCATCCACTAATACTAAAAACATATCACTCATTATCCATTCCTCAAAAATCTCATATATGCTTCCATGGCCTTTTCCTTATAGGCACGCCCCACAGGAAGTTTCATATCATTTAACACAATCTCTCCCAATCGAAAAGTAGAAATATATCGAACATTTACCAAAAAGGATTTGTGAATCCGAATAAATCCATAGGAGGATAGTTCATTCTCTGCATCCTTCATTCTTCCTCGAATCCGATAATTTTTCTCTTTGGTATGATAAATCAAATCATGGGACAATACTTCTACATACAGCAGTTTT
>JAILMB010000014.1 GCA_024692825.1 Lachnospiraceae bacterium
AAATGCCCGGGATATTCAAAAAAGACCGTATTGTCGGATTGAACCTGTTTGGAATTCATCTCCATTTTGCGCATTACATTCAAAATATACTCGTTGTAGCGATCATCTCCTAAGTATGCTCGAACTTCTTCTGCATTGGTGAAGGTGACGATTCCAATCATTGTTTTCTGCTTTGTCGCTTCAATCTTATGAAGTTCTGCCCGGTAAGCATCCCAGCCAAACACGTGGGTATGAACGTCCATCTGTTCTTCCGGTTTCTGTACAAATAGTAGCATCAAAAGCATGGATATGGACATTGAAAACATCTCTACATGATATCTCTCATCCATAGCCTGAATCACAATAGCAATAGAACTTAAGACCAAAAGTGATAACAGCGCCAACCATTTTTGCAGCACTATAAATCTACGACAGTAAATCAAAAACATAAGGGCCAGTATGCAATACAAGCCTGACACCACATACAGGATATAAATCATGCTCCTTCTCTCATATCCCGTCATCTGCGATATATAAAACAATTTCGGTGAAAACATATTTACCACCAATGCTGCTACTATCACAAAATAAGGTAATGTCACTATAAGCATACGCTTTTTGGGGCGAACCTCATACCAGGTACGACTCACAGAAAACAAAAACAATATGTATAAAAGAATACAAAGATTTCTACTAAAAAAATATCCATAATTAATAACGTTTGCTAGGAATAAAGTCTGATCTGATAAAGGATATTGAAAACAGTAAGGTAAAAAATCACACAAAGTAGCCACAACAGAAAGTACTACCATACATATATATATTTTATTTGTACGCCCTTTTGTCATTCCTCGTGCAAATATACCTAGAAGAATACATGCAAAAATAAACAAGGCTGCATAATTAAAATAAAAAATCATACTACATTCACCCTTAATCCACTGTCCCAAATAATATTATAACTATTTTTTTAAAAAAAGAAATATTTTATTTTTTCGCAAACTAAATTAGATAACAGTCATAACGAACTGTCTTTCCCTCAATAGAATGATTTGGTTTTTTTCCGCATAAATAAGGTCCCTTCAACGGACGCTTTACCACAATTTTTCTAGGATGCGCCTTTTGCGCTGCATCAAAAAGTTCTTCCTCTTCAGTGCATGGCATTTCTAACTTTTGAAAGAGTTGAAGCTTTTTATTCGTTAAAGAATTCTTTGTTTTTTCCGGAAACATGGGATCTAAAAGCACCACATCAATTGCTGGAAGTTCACTTTTTCTAATCTTCTCACCATCGCAAACAGCTCTTAAAACATCAATACTAGAGCCATGAATCAGATCCATGTTATTTGCAGCAAACTGCAACTCTTCATCCTCTAATGCCCTTTGATAGGTATCTTCCAATAGAGAAAAAATCACATCATTTCGCTCGCATAAAATAACCTGAAATCCTGCTGCCCCTAAAATAAAGGAGTCCTCTCCCAGTCCGGCTGTTGCATCAAGCACTACGAGGTTCTCATTTTCCACATCTTTTATTTTCACAGCCTTTACAATCATCTCGCCGTTTATCTGGTTTCCTTTCACTCGTGGAAGAAGATTCCCATAGTCCCCCGTAAGCTGTAACTCTCCACTTACCAAAGTAAGTCCCTCTTTCATCTTTACAAGCTTTGGAGCCTCAGTTATTGTATTTTGTTCTTTAACTTTTTTATCTTTTAATTTTCCCATATAACTAATTTACCATATTTTATACCTTTTTAAGCAAAAAAAAGATATGCGACCTTCGTCGCATATCGAAAACTAGTAACCCTCAAAAGACCGAGCTTACTCTGCCTCAGCCACTTCGAATTCACTCTGTTCGTTCTCACGAAAAATCTTTCCAAAGATAAAACGAACAAATGGGCCGGCATACATAAACTGCCAAAAGAACGCCATTGGTAAATTATGTGCTGTAAGTGAAATCCACTTTGTAAAGAGGTTTGCGTCAATTCCCTTAAAGAGACATGTTGCACAAAAACTCATAATTGGACACATAATCGCAACGGTTACTCCTGAAATAAAAAATGTAATCTCGATTGGTTTGTCCGCAAATGTCATATGTTTAAATACAACTCCCTGAGCAATCTTTCCCACTAAGAAAAACTCTAAGATAAAACCAATTGGACACATAATAGGAAGTTCAAATAAAGCAAGACGGAAAACCTCAAGGGTTAATCCACCCTTATCTCCTGCAATATTATAAACTACCATTGCATATACCATAACCACTACCATGATTAGGGTAAATACAAAATCTTGAAACTTATTTTTCGGCATAATTATACACTCCTTCCAAAAACAATCCGTGTTGTTCCTGCAAGCAGTGCATAGTTTCCAATGGTACCGATTTAAGTTATTTTTTTACCGTTTGATATTTTAACGAAAATTTAAAAAAAAGACAATCGTCCTTTTTCCACAGAATTTAAAATTATTATTCACACCTGTTGTGCAATTTTTCTAATACTTGCAGTTTTCTAATACTTGCATTTTTACTGATACTTGCTGTTTTCTAATACTTGCAATTTCTTTCTATGGCACAAGGGTTTTTAATGTCCATGAGGCACCTGAGCGAGACGCTCTTTTTCATTGTGTCGATCCACATAGGCAAGGCGTAAAAAGACTACAAATAAAATCGCTGCGCTTCCCCAGATTGAAGGATAGGAAAACAGTTGAATGG
>JAILMB010000147.1 GCA_024692825.1 Lachnospiraceae bacterium
TGGCTTTACAAAGCGGGAACTACAACTGGGCTATTTAAAGGTATCAGGCTTTTCCAACCGTCGTATTGCCTATATGTTAGGAATCTCAGAACAGACAGTTAAAAACCATTTTACACATATCTATGAAAAAGCATGGGTTCCTGGGCGAAAAGAGTTTACCGAATTATTTCTATAAATTTAATATTTCAATATCTTCGGGGCAAGCCCCTTTATGCTTGGCTCAGGTGTCTCGTCGTAGATTTTTATTGATTTCTTTTGAAGAAAACTCTAATTGTCGTAACCGTTCCTAACGCACATTCCATTGTGCGTGCGTCACTGCCCTGGACATCCTTGTCCAGGGCTTACTCTTTGTTAATGAAATCAAAAAAATCTAACTTCCTCGCCAATTCGCAATCATAGAGGGGCTTGCCCCGAAGATGTATAAAAAAAGAAAAGCTACGAGCCGTATTAAAGCTACGAGCCGTATTCATAGAATTTGCTTTGCAAATTCTATTTCATATTGGGCTGTCGCCCAATATGCGAAAAATAAAAGGACCACGCTCTCGCAAATAAATTTGCGGAAGCGTGGCCCTTTATTTTTCTATACTCGGCTCGTAGCTTTAATACATCCCACCCATTCCTGGAGCGCCAGCTGGCATTGCAGGTTCAGGTTCTTTGATATCAGCTACAACTGATTCTGTTGTAAGAAGTGTAGATGCTACGGAGCATGCGTTCTGTAATGCGGAACGTGTAACCTTTACAGGATCTAAGATTCCGGATTTCACCATATCTACATACTCTTCTTTGTATGCATCGAATCCATATCCGACTTCAGATTCACGAACTTTGTTAATGATAACAGATCCTTCTAATCCAGCATTTGCTGAGATGTAGAATAAAGGAGCTTCTAATGCTTTAAGGATAACGTTAGCACCTGTCTTTTCATCTCCTTCTAAGGTATCAGCAAGTTTTGCAACTTCCTTAGATGCATGAATATAAGCTGATCCACCACCGGAAATGATACCTTCTTCAACGGCTGCACGAGTTGCATTTAAAGCATCTTCCATACGAAGCTTAGCTTCTTTCATTTCTGTTTCTGTAGCAGCACCAACGCGGATAACAGCAACACCACCTGCTAACTTAGCAAGACGTTCCTGTAATTTTTCTTTGTCGAATTCAGAAGTTGTTTCTTCAATCTGAGAACGAATCTGAGCTACACGAGCTTCGATTGCATCCTTTGCACCTTCGCCATCAACGATGACAGTGTTTTCCTTCTGAACCTTAACACTCTTAGCACGACCAAGCTGATCGATAGTAGCGTCTTTAAGTTCCAAGCCAACTTCTTCAGAAATAACAGTACCACCTGTTAAAATAGCGATATCCTGAAGCATTTCTTTTCTTCTATCACCATATCCTGGAGCCTTAACAGCAACAACGTTAAAGGTTCCACGTAATTTGTTAAGAATTAAGGTTGTAAGAGCTTCACCTTCTACATCTTCTGCAATAATTAATAACTTTGCACCAGACTGTACAATCTGCTCTAATAAAGGAAGGATTTCCTGAATGTTAGAAATCTTCTTATCTGTAATTAAGATGTATGGATCATCTAAAACTGCTTCCATCTTGTCCATATCAGTAGCCATATAAGCTGAGATATAACCACGATCGAACTGCATACCTTCTACAAGGTCAAGTTCTGTCTGCATTGTCTTAGATTCTTCAATAGTAATAACGCCATCATTAGAAACCTTTTCCATAGCGTCAGCAACCATTTCACCAACTTCTTCATTTCCAGCTGAAATAGATGCAACCTTAGCAATCTGATCCTTTGAATTTACCTTCTGTGACATTGCGCTTAAAGATTCAACAGCTTTATCTGTTGCCTTTTTCATACCCTTACGAAGTACGATTGGATTTGCACCTGCAGCAAGGTTTTTCATTCCTTCTTTAATCATAGCCTGAGCTAAAACAGTTGCTGTAGTAGTACCATCACCAGCTACATCATTTGTCTTAGTTGCTACTTCTTTTACAAGCTGTGCGCCCATGTTTTCGAATGCATCTTCCAGCTCGATTTCTTTTGCAATAGTAACACCATCGTTTGTAATTAATGGAGCGCCGTATGACTTATCTAATACAACGTTTCTTCCTTTTGGTCCGATGGTTACACGAACTGTATTTGCTAACTGATCAACACCAGCTTCTAAAGCAGATCTAGCTTCTGCTCCGTATTTAATCTCTTTTGCCATTTTTAATTACTTCCTTTCCGAATTATTCTACAACAGCTAAAATATCGTTTTGGCGAACAATAATGAAATCTTCACCTTCAAGTTTCACGTCTGTGCCAGCATATTTAGAATAGATAACTCTCTGTCCTACTTTTACCTGCATAGCGATTTCTTTTCCCTCAACCATTCCACCAGGGCCTACTGCAATTACTTCAGCTTCCTGAGGTTTTTCCTGAGCGGAAGATGCAAGGATAATTCCAGACTTGGTTGTCTCCTCTGCTTCTAACTGTTTTAAAACAACACGATCTGATAATGGTACTAATTTCATTTATATGCCTCCTTTAATTAACATTCCTAATTATTAGCACTCACTTAGGTCAAGTGCTAATCACAAGGATTATTATAACACCACATAAATGAAATGCAAGAGATTTTTCTATTTTTATTCGCCCTTTAATTCTGCAATTTTTTCTGCTTTTGATTCTTTAATACCGTTCATGAATCCCTTCACATTAGAGTTCCACTGTTCCTGGATTTTTACCTTTGTAGAGGTACCAATACTACTGGCAAGTTTTTTAAATACTTCAACAAATAATTTCTTGTCTTCATCTGTGGCATCCTTTAAGGTTTTCATACCTTCTGAAATGGATTTGATACCATTTTTCACGTATTCATCTGTGGTATTCGCTCCAGAGGCCATTAAAGTATCAAAGAGTAAATCAACAAAGCGTTTACGTTTTTCATCATCTAAGTCAGAAAGCCACATTTTTAGAGAGTCTTCCATAATGGCAGAGTTGTTTCCTTGATTTTCAACAAATTCAAAACGGTTTCTTTTTATCTGCCAACTCATGGCATCATGTTGCATCATTCCGGAATTTGAACTCTTTACAAAGCGATGATTATATCGATTTCCAAGTAGTACCCCAACAACTGACTGTTCCGGTAAAGTTGAGATGACCTTTGGTAAAATCCGCTTATAGCCCTCAGCTTCAAGTACTTCTTTACGAAAACCCGGTCCATCATTGGAATATACTTCTATAATCTTATCCTGAATAGATGGCTCGCAAAAAGCGGAAGCAAATACAGAAAAGTTTCCTCCCTTTGAATGTCCGCCTACACGTATCGGCCGCTTTTCGTCTTTAAAGTATTTGTTTAAATATAAAGCGGCCTGCTTTTGACCGGGAGTTTCATAAACAAAGCTCATATTGAAGTCTTCTTTCCATCCAATCAGGGAATTATCCGTTCCTCGATAAGCCACAAAGATTGTATTATCCGGTAATTCACAGGTCATAACCGAAAACTGAATCTGATCTTCGTTTGAAATCTCATTTATATATCCATAGAGCTTTAAGCCTTTAAAACGTTGAGATTCCACTAATCGATGCATAATAAAAGGAGCCACTTTTACCGTAGAAACTTGCTTCATAATCTCTTCTTCAGTATATTTCTCAAAGAAAAGTTTATGAGCTTCTTCAATGGTAATGCTCTCATTGAAACTTTCAGGCACAATTCCACCGAAATTGGTGTATACAAGTTCCGAAAGAATTAAATTATCCACTTCGTTAAATGGATCCATATCAAAGGTAATATCCCCGCGCCAATCTAAATAATCTTCCATATTCGCCATAGTCATAACCTCCTGTTAAAAAAAAGGGAGTGAATCGTCACTCCCTAAAATTTACATTGCATCTTCATCTTCGAAAATAGAATCATCTACTTCTTTGTTTTTACGTTTGGATTTTAAAGAGAGAATTTTGTCTTTTAAACTAAATGAATTTGCAGGTGCCTCGTCTTCGATTCCTTCATCTTCAAACAAGTCATCTTCCTTTGGAACAAAATCCTCTTTCTCTTCCTGAATTGGATCCGCAAAGATATCTTCTTTATCCTCTGATTTTTTCTCCTGTGAGGAGGTAGTTGGATTTGTAAATGGAACAAATCCTGTAAAGTCATCTTCCAAATCTCTAAGTTTATCTTTTTTAATAATCTCTTCAAATCTACGAATTCGAAGAGCAACTAAAAATAGTGATATCAAGCCAACAATACCGGAAACAAAGAGTGAAATAAACAAAACATTACTTCCATCTGTAAACCATCCGCCAGCATCTACTAAAATACAAACAGAAAGTCCAACTTCTACAGCTGCAAGCACAAGCATTAGCCCCCAAAGTGGAGACTTGAGTGCAATCATATCTACAAAATACTGAACCAAAGTGATGCCTTCCGCTAATACCAACCCGCCAAGTAATAAATAGATTCGAGCGGTAAAGGAAGGTTCTTTGATTATGAGTAACACTCCAAGAATCAAAAGAAGAATTCCTGCTGAAAAATCATAATTTGCAACATTTCGATACTCTTCTTTTAAGAAATATCTCGACACTTCCCAGGCTCCACCTACCAGGAAAAATCCACAGATTACATAGGTGAAATTCTTAAGTTCCATATCGGGATATGCATACATTACAATACCGATTACTAAAAATAGAACAGACAACATTACAACCGCCATCATGCCCGTAAAGTTAGAGTTTAATTTTGCGGTTTTGCTTTCATTTTTTTTCATAACCTTCTCCTTTTACATAAAATATAGTATTACCACAAGATTCGTAAGTCCATGTCCAAAGAATGGTATTAATAAATTATGAGTCTTCGTATAGGAAATGCCTAATACTAACCCAACTAAAAATGCATATAAAAACTGCACAATATTAAAGTGCATTACCCCAAATAGTAAGGCAGAACATAAAATGCCTACCCATGGTCGAAACCAAAATGACAACTGGCTGCAAATAATCCCACGAAACAGTAATTCCTCTAAAAAAGGAACTGCTATGGCGTTACATAAAATCTTAATGATAAGATTCCCATCCCATAGAGTCTCATTGGCTTTTTGAAAACCACTTGATACCTCCTGTAAAGGTAAATGTGAAGCCAAAATATTTAATCCAATCCCTAATACTACGATTAAAACAATAAATAACAGGTCTCTTTTTAGGGTGTCTTTGTGCAGACCATCATTTCGAACAATTGGAATTTTTCGATATACCACCCATAAAAAAGGAATGGTAAATAAGGCCGCTAACATAAGACAAAATAAACTGCCAAATTTGTTTCCAAACAGTCCTAAAAAAATGACATTGGATAAATCGTATAGGATGTAATACACAAGTAAGGGATATACAATTTGAATAATACGATTAGTCTTTAAGTCCTTCAATGTAATTATATGCCTCCATAGGGGATGAAACAACATCTAGCATCCCTACTTCTTTCATTTCTTCTACGGATCCAAATCCATAGTCCACTGCAAGAAAGTCAATGTTAAATTCTTTGGCACCAAGAGCATCATACTTGGTATCTCCAACAAGAAGAACATCCTTTGCAGTCAAATCCTTGTGACGCTTGAAAAAGAGGTCGATGACTTCTTCTTTTGTTTCAATACATTCACTAGGAATCGCGCCACAAATATCATCAAAATATTTGCGCCATCCGAATTTATCTAAAATCTTTTCACAGGCAACCAATGGTTTTGAGGAACAAACGGATATTTGATACCCGTCTTTTTTTAGAGCCCCTAAGCACTCTTCCATCCCTTTAAAGGGAATCACATTGTACATTTCCCCTTGGGTATACTGTTTCCTGTATACATTGATGGCCTCTTCGATTTTATCCTTTGGAATGTGAAATAAATTCTCAAAGGACCAGGAAAGAGGTGGTCCAATACATAAATGGAGATTCTCAAGGGAAAAATCCGTGATTTCGTAATAATCTATGACATCTTCCATACAGTTTAAAATACCTGGAGAGGTATCAAACAAAGTACCATCAAAGTCAAATAAAATAAATTTTTTCATCGTTTTACACCTTTTGTATCGCGATTTCCTATGTGAAGGTTCTTTAAGAGAACTTTCTTTCCTTTTACTTCAGCAGCGGTATCATCACAGGAATGAAGTAGATAAACAGCAACCATTTCATCTTTTGGATCTAATTTCATTCCTCTAACACCTACAGCAGGTTTTTTCTTTTCAGGAATGGTAGCGGCATCAATTCGTAGGAAGAAATTATTCTTCGTCTGCATAACTAAGGTATCATCCGCTTCTAACAGTCCAACGCATAATACAGAATCTTTGTCATTTAATTTGGTGGCTTGAGATTGACGTCTTGTAACATCAAACTCTTCGCCGGCTACTAATTTAATCATGCCTGATTTGGTTGCAAATACCAGTTTCCTACCAAGAAGATTTGGCATGGCATCCATAAATAGAATATGATCTTGGGATGCATCAAATTTAGATACATTATCTACCGGCAACCCTTTATCACGGAATTTACCAAATGGTAAATCTAATACCTTAATCATAAACTGCTGACCATTTTCTGTAAACGCAAAGATTTTATCTACATTCTTACAAAAAATAATCTTTTTGCACTCTGCTTCTGCAGCTTCTTTGTTACGTTCGTAGGTAGCCATATCTACTACTCTTGCGTAAGCAAATCGATCTACTAAAACAGCTACATCAATTTCTTCAATTGGCTTTTCTTCTACAACCGCTTCTGCAACATTGTCGATAACCGTCTTACGTTCCACACCATAGGATTTCTTAAAGTTCTTTAAATCCTTAATAATTACCTTTGCCATAACTGATCTCTTTTCAAGAATCTCTGAATAATCAGCAATGCGTTGCATAGTCTCTTCATATTGTGCTCGTAGAGCTTCGATTTCTAATCCAATCAAACGATATAAACGCATTTCAAGAATGGCCTTTGCCTGACGCTCTGTAAAGCGAAGTAAGGCAGCATCTTTTTTTGACTGCTCTGATTTAAACTTAATATGTTCTGTATTTCCGTTAATCAAACAATCTCTTGCATCGGAAATAGACTTTGATCCACGAAGAATTTCAATGATCAAATCAATGACATCGCAGGCTTTGATTAAACCTTCCTGAACTTCTTTCTTTTCCCGTTCTTTTGCAAGTAAGGTGGTGTATTTTCTCGTAGCTAGTTCGTATTGGAAATTTACATGATGACGAATGATTGGAACGATTCCTAACGTCTCAGGTTTTCCATCACAAACCGCAAGCATATTTACACCGAAAGTATCTTCTAAACGGGTTTTTTTATAAAGAAGATTTAAAAAGTAATCAACATCCGCACCTTTTTTCAACTCAATAACAATACGGATTCCCTCTTTAGACGACTGGTTGGAAATATCTACAATATCATTGGTTAATTTGTTCTCTGATAAAGAGAATACATCGTTTAGGAATTTTCCAATATTTGCACCAATCATGGTATAAGGAATCTCTGTTACAACAACAGCAACTCTTCCGCCTTTTAACTTTTCGATTTCTACCTTTCCGCGGAGTTTAATCTTTCCAACTCCAGTAGAATAAATGGCATGTAAGTCATCTTTATTTGTAACGATTCCCCCTGTTGGAAAATCAGGACCCGGAATGTATTCCATCATCTGTTCCGTATTGATATCCGGATTTTTCATGTAGGCAATGACGCCGTCAATGACTTCAGAAAGATTGTGAGTTGGAATGGAAGTTGCCATACCAACGGCAATACCTTCTGCTCCGTTTACTAAAATATTTGGTACTCGAACTGGTAAAACCACGGGTTCTTTTTCTGTCTCATCAAAGTTTGGCATAAAATCAACGACGTTTTTATCCAAATCTGATAAATAGGCTTCTTCTGTAATCTTTTGTAAGCGGGCTTCGGTGTAACGCATGGCAGCGGCTCCGTCACCTTCAATGGAACCAAAGTTACCATGGCCATCTACCAAAGGCATACCCTTTTTGAAATCCTGGCTCATAACTACCAAAGATTCATAAATTGAGGAATCACCATGAGGATGATATTTACCCATGGTATCACCAACGATACGGGCTGATTTACGGAATGGCCCGTCTGATTTTACCCCAAGTTCATGCATATCATATAACACACGTCTTTGTACCGGTTTCAAACCATCTCTTACATCAGGAAGAGCTCTTGAAACAATAACGCTCATTGCGTAATCGATATAAGACTTCTGCATTACTTCGGAATATTCCATATGTAAAATTTGTTCTTTTGCTTCCGCCATTTTCATACTCCTAAATTAAATATCTAATTCTGCATCACGGGCATTTTTATAAATAAATGCCTTTCTTGGAGGCACATCATTTCCCATTAACATTTCAGTAACATCAGATGCTAAACGACCATCTTCTATTTCTACCTGTTTTAAAATACGACGCTTTGGATCAAGAGTCGTTTCCCAAAGCTGTTCAGCGTCCATCTCACCCAAACCTTTGTAACGCTGTAATGTAAAGGCGCCATCATGGGTTTTACGATAGTTTTCTAGAGCTTCATCATCGTATAAATATTCCTCTTCCCCTTTTTTAGGCATAGCCTTATACAAAGGAGGCATGGCAATGTAGACATGACCTTCGTAAATAAGTTCTGGCATAAATCGATAGAACAAGGTCAATAATAAGGTGGAAATATGGGCACCATCCACGTCCGCATCGGCCATAATAATGATTTTGTCATAGCGTAATTTGGAAATATCAAAATCATTTCCATAACCTTCAGAAAATCCACATCCAAAAGCATTGATCATGGTCTTAATCTCAGCATTTGCCAATACCTTATCAATAGAAGCTTTTTCTACATTTAAAATCTTTCCTCGAATCGGTAAAATCGCCTGATACATACGGTTTCTTGCTGTTTTTGCGCTGCCACCAGCGGAATCTCCCTCTACGATAAAGATTTCGCATTTTTTAGCATCTCTACTTTCGCAGTTTGCCAACTTTCCATTTGTATCAAAGGAATACTTTTGTTTTTGTAACAGATTTGTCTTTGTTTTTTCTTCTGTTTTTCGTATCTTTGCGGCTCTTTCTGCACAAGAAATCACCTTCTTTAAGACTTCGACATTTCGGTCAAAGAATAACTGAATCTGATCACCGGTAATTTTTGCAGTTGCTTTTGCCGCATCCTGGTTATCTAATTTTGTCTTAGTCTGACCTTCAAATCTTGGATCCGGATGCTTTACAGAAATAACAGCCGTCATACCGTTTCTTACGTCGGTACCTGTAAAGTTTTGATCCTTATCCTTTAAGATTCCAAGCTCTCTCGCATAGGAATTAATCACAGTAGTAAATTGAGTCTTAAATCCGGTAATATGAGAACCACCTTCAGAGTTATAGATGTTATTACAAAATCCTAATATATCTTCGTGGAATTCATTACAAAACTGAAATGCTACTTCTACCTGAATACCTTCTGATTCACCAGAGAAGGAAACCACATCATGAAGAACCTCTTTGTTTTTGTTGATGCCCTTTACAAAACCAACAATTCCTTCCGGCTCATGATAAATAATCTCTTCCGGTTCATCTCCTCTTAAATCCTTGAAAATAATAGTAAGACCAGGGTTTAAATAGGCAGTTTCATGCATACGGGATTGAATCTCATCTGCTTTAAACTTTGTCTTTTCAAAAATCGTAGGATCAGGTAAAAAATTAATCTTTGTTCCGGTCTTTTTTGTTTTACCAATGGTTGGCAACAGACCTTTTACAAGCTTTTCAACCGGTTTTCCCTGTTCATATCTATCATGATGGATGTATCCGTCTTTTGAAATTTCCACATCAAAATAAGAAGATAAGGCATTTACTGCAGAAGAACCTACACCATGCAATCCTCCTGAGGTTTTATATGCTCCATCTCCAAACTTTCCACCAGCATGCAGGGTTGAAAATACAATTCGTGCTGCAGCTACGCCTTTTGCATGCATATCTACAGGAACACCACGTCCGTTATCCTCAACAGTACAACTGCCATCCTTTTCCAAGGTGACATAAATAGTGTCACAATACCCAGCTAAATGTTCATCTACTGAGTTATCAACTATTTCATATATACAGTGGTTTAAACCCTTCCTAGAAGTACTGCCGATGTACATACCAGGTCGTTTTCGAACCGCTTCTAATCCTTCCAATACAGAAATTTGATCTGCACCGTAACTTTCTTTCTTTGCCATGAAATCTCCCTCGAAATGAAATAATCTATCGAATTCAATTTATTCGAAACAGCAAATACTGTAGCCTATGGCCACTATATCTGCTTATACAGAACGGATTTTACCACAATTTATTGTGCTTTACAATATTATAACTTTTAAATCCCGAACAAATTTTCGATATATTTTCCTTATTTTCACATGGAGAATAAAAATGATTTTGCATTAGAGAACACTTCGTGTAAAATAACTATATAAATCATTATCTACATATGAAGGGGGGCTTTATGGATAAAAGATTTACATTAACAAAAGAAAATCTTACCATTGCGGAAAATTTTTCAGAACAAATTCCAGGTGGTTTTTTTATCTATCAGGAAAATGAAACCAGAAATCTCATCTATGTAAATCATGTGGTGTTAGAGATTTTTGGCTGTGATACTTTAGACGAATTCAAAGAACTTACGGGCTATACCTTTCCTGGTATGGTGCATCCAGAGGATTTTGACAAAATCCAGTCTTCCATTGATTCCCAGATTACAAACGATAATACAAACAGCTTAGACTATGTAGAATATCGAATTATTCGAAAAGACGGAAGCATTCGCTACGTAGATGACTATGGTCACTTCAGCCGTTCTGAGGACTTTGGAGATATTTTCTATGTCTTTATCAGCGATATAACAGAAAAGTTTTTAACCATTCAAGAGAAGGAACGTCGTGCAAATGAGGCAAAGAATGCCTTTTTATTTAATATTTCCCATGATATTCGAACTCCAATGAATACCATTTTAGGATTTACAAAACTTGCCCTCTCTCATCTCCATGAGCCGGAAGTATTAGAGGATTACTTAACAAGGGTAAATGATTCCGGCTATGATTTAATGGGAATGATTGATAATCTACTTGAAATGAGTCAAATCGATTTTGGTCATATGGAATTAAATGCCACCGACTGTAATCTTCGATTTGAAATCGATAAGCTTCGAAAAAGATATGTAATGGAAGCTATGAAAAAGCATCAGAATCTGAATTTTAAAGTAGAGGTTCCAAATATCTCTGTACGATTTGATTCCAAACGCTTTCACAAACTTCAGGCAAATTTGATTGAAAATGCCATAAAGTTTACACCGGAAAATGGAAACATTACCGTATATGCTTCCTGCCATGATGTAATCTCGGCTTCAAGTTATGCTACCTATGAGTTTACAGTATCTGATAACGGCCCGGGCATGTCAGAGGACTACATAAAAAATATATTTACTCCATTTGAAAAGGAAGTTTCCTCTACCATTAGTCACATTCAAGGTGCCGGTATAGGACTTTCTATTGTAAAACAGCTTGTAGATATTATGGATGGCGAAATCATTGTAAATTCAAAACAAAACTTTGGCACCACAATTAAAGTTACCCTTCCTATTCGTATTGTAAAAGAATTTACAGAAGACTCCAGGATTCTTATAGTTGAGGATATCGAAAACAATCGAATTTTACTGGAAACAGTTTTAGAAGATTCTGGATTTACTACAGAATCTGTAGAAAATGGAAAAGAGGCTGTGGACGCAGTAAACTCTCATCCGGAAAACTATTATGATCTAATCCTTATGGACATTCAAATGCCTATTTTAAACGGATATGATGCAACAAAAGCCATCCGGGGGTTGCAACGACTGGATGTAAAAACTCTTCCTATTCTTGCCTTAAGTGCAAATGGCAGAGATGATGATCGAATCCGCTCTTTGGAAAGCGGAATGGATGAACATATCGTAAAGCCTTTTGATCCCGAAGATTTAATATCTTCCATTGAATTTTATATTTCTGAAAACCGTAAATAAAAAAAGCTGTACATATCATTGATATGTACAGCTATATTTTTATAAGTAGCTATTCTTAGTATGCAACGCCCTGAGCGATCATAGCATCAGCAACCTTTTCAAATCCGGCAATATTAGCACCAGCTACAAGGTTTCCTTCACAACCATACTTCTTAGCAGCATCATCACAAGCGTGGAAGATGTTAACCATGATTGTCTGAAGTTTTCCATCAACTTCTTCAAATGTCCAATGAAGTCTTTCAGAGTTCTGGCTCATTTCAAGTGCACTTGTTGCAACACCACCGGCATTTGAAGCCTTAGCAGGTGCAAATAAGATTCCCTTAGACTGGAATAAAGCAACTGCTTCTGGAGTAGAAGGCATGTTAGCACCTTCAGCTACTGCTTTTACGCCATTAGCGATTAATGCCTTAGCACCATCTTCATCAAGCTCGTTCTGTGTAGCACAAGGAAGTGCGATATCACATTTAACAGTCCAAATGTTCTTGCATCCTTCTGTATAAGTAGCACCTTCAACACGATCAACATACTCTTTGATACGTCCACGTTCAACTTCTTTAATCTGTTTTACAACATCAAGGTTGATTCCGTTAGGATCATAAATATATCCGTTAGAATCTGACATAGCTACTACCTTTCCACCAAGCTCAGTAGCCTTCTGGTTTGCATAGATAGCAACATTTCCTGAACCGGAAATAACAACAGTCTTACCTTTGAAGCTATCGTTAGCCATACATTTTAGCATTTCTTCTGTATAGTAGCAAAGACCATAACCTGTAGCTTCTGTACGAGCAAGAGATCCACCATAAGTTAAGCCCTTACCTGTAAGAACACCGGTAAATTCATTACGGAGTCTCTTATACTGACCATATAAATATCCAATTTCACGTCCACCTACACCAATGTCACCAGCAGGAACATCTGTGTCAGCTCCGATGTGCTTAGCAAGCTCTGTCATAAAGCTCTGGCAGAAACGCATGATTTCTCTATCTGATTTACCCTTAGGATCGAAATCAGAACCACCTTTACCACCACCGATAGGAAGTCCTGTAAGTGAGTTCTTGAAGATCTGTTCAAATCCTAAAAACTTAATTACTGATAAATTTACGGAAGGATGAAGTCTTAAACCTCCCTTGTAAGGTCCAATTGCTGAATTGAACTGTACTCTATATCCACGGTTTACCTGAACTTTTCCGTTATCATCAACCCAAGATACTCTGAACATAATGATTCTTTCAGGTTCAACGATACGTTCAATGATACCTTCTTCTTCTAACTTAGGGTTCTGTGCAACTACTGGCTCTAATGATTCTAAAACTTCGTAAGCAGCCTGTAAAAACTCCTTCTGCTCACCGTTTCTTTCAACAAGTCCGTCGTACACTCTCTGTAAATAACTACTTTTGAATGCCATTTTAATTCTCCTTCCAAAAATGTTTTTGTAATCTTTTTTCCTTAGGTTTTTTAACACCATGGATAATTATACATATGCTGAAATAGATATTCAAGTGCAATTTGAATTTTTTTCAAGTTAAAATTGCAGATTCATCTTCTATTTCCCTTTGTAAGTGAATTCAATTCACTAAAAATGAATTTTTAGATTCAAAAAAATTCATTATACGAATGTATAAGTATAAAAAAAGACCTTCAACGCTACCGTTGAAGGTCTCTCTCATTTTTAACGAAACATTATTTTGCCTTTTCAATAACAGAAATAACCTTTTTCGGACATTTCTGAGCACAGATGGTACATCCGATACATTTATCTTGATCAATATAGGCAATATTGTTTTCTACATGAATGGCATCCTTAGGACAGTTCTTTTCGCAGATACCACAACCGATACAACCAGCCTGGCAAACATCCATAACTGCCTTTCCCTTTTCCTCTGACTTGCAGGCAACTGCAACTGTCTTTCGAACAGGATAAGGAACCAATTCAATCATATTTCTTGGACAAGCATCTATACACTTTCCACAAGCCTTGCAGGCTTCTTTGTCTACCTGAGCGATTCCATCTACAATATGAATGGCGTCAAATGGACAAGCCTTTACGCAGTCTCCAAAACCAAGACATCCATAGGTACATGATTTTGGACCACCACCTGGAACAAAAGCCATAGCTGAACAGCTTGTAACTCCAGTATATTCATAGTTGTCTTTTGCTTTTTCACAAGTTCCTGAACACTTTACAAAAGCCATCATTCTAGTACCTGCTTCTGCTGATACTCCCATGATTTCACCAACTTTTGCTGCAACAGGATCTCCACCTACTGGGCACTGATTAACAGGTGCTTCTCCCTTAACAATGGCAGCGGCCAAACCAGAACATCCGGCATATCCACAACCACCACAGTTATTTCCAGGAAGAACATCTAAAATAGCAGTTTCTCTTTCATCTACTTCTACTTTGAATTTTTCAGAAGAAAAGCAGAGGAAAAATCCAATCAGGCAACCGGTTACCCCGACGATTACCATTGCTAATATAACTCCAGTTATACTCATACGTCTCGCTCCTCCTTAAATTACACCTGAAAAACCAAAGAAGGCCATAGCCATAAGTCCTGCTGTAACAAGAACAATGGCAGAACCCTTGAATGGTTCTGGTATATCGTTATACTCGATCTTTTCACGAATACCTGCCATAATCACAATCGCAATTGTAAATCCAACGGCTGTTGCAAAACCATTTACAACAGATTCTAATACATTATATCCGTCAGATACATTGTTAAGTGCTACACCAAGTACTGCACAGTTTGTTGTAATTAAAGGTAAAAATACACCTAATGACCGATAAAGTGATGGCACATTTTTACGAAGGAACATTTCTACGAACTGTACCAATGCTGCAATAACCAAAATAAATACAATGGTCTGCAGATAATCTAAGCCCGTAGGTCCTAATATAAATTTGTAAATAATACTAGTTACAAAACTAGCAATTGTAATAACGAAAATTACAGCACCGCCCATTCCTGCTGCTGTCTCTGTTTTCTTAGAAACACCAAGGAAAGGACATAGTCCTAAGAACTGGCTGAGTACAACGTTATTTACAATTGATGATGAAATCAAAATAATTAATAATGTTTTCATTTGTACTCCTCCTATTCTTCATTTTTCTTTTCTGGTTCCACTGCCTGAATTTCTTCTACAGATTTACCACTGCACATAGATGCAAATCCACATCCACTGCATCCTTCACCTAAGCAGCCCTGAGCAGCCGGTAATGGCTTGCCCTTTGCTTCTGCATTCTTACGAACAACGTTCATGACTGCAACTAAGACAGATAATACAAAGAATGCACCAGGTGCCAAAATAAAAATAGAAATTGGAGTATATCCAGCCTGTCC
>JAILMB010000173.1 GCA_024692825.1 Lachnospiraceae bacterium
GGAGATTATGGAAGACTTTGCGAACTCTCCCAGGGAAAGGATACTACTACAGGCCATTGGGAGATGGCTGGAATTGTGTCTGAAAATCCCATGCCTACCTATCCAAATGGATTTCCAAAGGAAGTGATAGAGGAGTTTGAAAAACAAACCGGTCGTAAAGCAATTTGCAATCTTCCTTACTCAGGAACAGCCGTTATTGAAAAATATGGACAAGAGCATATGGACACAGGGGCGCTGATCGTTTATACCTCAGCTGACAGCGTATTTCAGATTGCGGCCCATGAAGATATAGTTCCTGTAGAACAGTTATACGAATACTGTAGAATTGCCAGAAAGATATTACAGGGAGAACATGGTGTAGGCCGTGTTATCGCCCGTCCTTTTGTTACCAACGTCAATAAAGAAAAAAATGCAGACGGTGAGGTGCCAACGTTTTTACGTACTCCTCGTCGGCATGATTTTTCCCTTGAACCAACAGATACAACCATGATGGATGTATTAAAGGAAAAGGGATATGATGTGTTATCCGTTGGAAAAATCATCGATATCTTTGCCGAGAGGGGAATTACAGACTTTGTTCGCTGCGAGGGAAATCCTGACGGAATCGAAAAGACCATTGGATGGATGGAGAGGGATTTTCATGGTTTGATGTTTGTAAATCTTGTGGATACAGATATGATTTACGGACACAGAAGAGATATTGATGGATATGCAAAAGCACTGTCATACTTTGATGAAAAACTTCCTGAGATTTTAAATTGCATGGGTGAGGAAGATGTGTTATTTATTACCGCTGATCACGGTTGTGATCCTGGATTTAAAGGAACCGATCACACCAGAGAAGATGTGCCACTTTTGATTTACGGGAAAAATGTGACATCTGGTAAAAATTTTGGTACAATACATGGGTTTGATTGTATTGCAGATACAGTCCTTGCTCTTTTTAATGAAAAGAGCCTTCATGGAAAAGAACTATATTAATAGATATTAGAGGATGATCATGGATTATAAGAAAGAAATCGAAAAACGACGTACCTTCGCCATTATTTCCCATCCGGATGCTGGTAAAACTACCTTAACCGAGAAGTTTTTGCTTTACGGAGGACAGATTAATTTAGCTGGTTCCGTAAAGGGAAAAGCAACTGCTCGACACGCAGTATCTGACTGGATGGAGATTGAAAAGGAAAGAGGTATTTCTGTTACTTCTTCTGTATTGCAGTTTGAATACGGCGGAATGTGCATCAATATTTTGGATACCCCTGGACATCAGGACTTCTCAGAAGATACCTATCGTACCTTAATGGCAGCAGATTCTGCAGTTATGGTAATTGATGGATCAAAGGGTGTAGAGGCACAGACAAGAAAGCTGTTTAAAGTTTGTGCTATGAGACATATTCCAATCTTTACCTTTATAAATAAGATGGATAGAGATGCCATGGATACCTTTGAACTTCTCGATGACATTGAAAATGAGCTTGGAATCCCAACCTGTCCAATCAACTGGCCAATTGGTTCCGGTAAAGAATTCCGCGGTGTCTATGATCGAAACACCAAGCACGTTTTAACTTTCTCAGATACCATGAAAGGTACCAAAGAAGGTGTGGAAAAAGAAATCGCTATCGATGATGACGAACTTCTTTTAGAGATTGGTGACGAGGCAAAGCAGACTCTCTTAGATGAATTAGAACTTTTAGATGGGGCAGGAGCAGAGTTTGATATAAAGGCAGTTTCCTGCGGAGAATTATCTCCGGTGTTCTTTGGTTCTGCTCTTACAAATTTTGGTGTAGAGACTTTCTTACAGCACTTTTTGGATATGACTACATCACCTTTGCCACGTATGTCTGACAAGGGAGAAATCGATCCTTTCTCGCCTGATTTTTCAGCCTTTGTATTTAAGATTCAGGCAAACATGAATAAGGCTCACAGAGACCGTATTGCATTTATGCGTATTTGTTCCGGTGAGTTTGATGCAGGTATGAGTGTGTACCACGTTCAGGGTAAAAAAGACGTTCGACTTTCCCAGCCTCAGCAGATGATGGCAGAGTCACGTAAGATGGTAGATAAGGCCTATGCCGGAGATATTATCGGTATCTTTGATCCGGGAATTTTTTCCATTGGAGACACCTTGACTTCCGCAAAGGATAAGTTTGAATTTGAAGGAATTCCAACCTTCGCTCCAGAGCATTTTGCCAGAGTTTCTCAGGTGGATACCATGAAACGTAAACAGTTTATGAAGGGTATCACACAGATTGCTCAAGAAGGTGCCATTCAGATCTTCCAGGAGTACAACACTGGTATGGAAGAAATCATCGTAGGTGTTGTTGGTGTCCTGCAGTTTGATGTATTAAAATATCGTCTAAACAACGAGTACAACGTAGAAATCCGCATGGAAAACCTGCCATACGAATACATTCGATGGATTGAAAATGAGGACTACGACATTGATCATATCCAGGGAACTTCAGATATGAAGAAGGTCAAAGACTTAAAAGACAGACCGCTGTTACTCTTTGCAAATTCCTGGTCAGTAGGTATGGTAGAAGAGCGAAACGAGGGCTTTAAACTTTCCGAATTCGGAAAAGCCGATGTTCGCCAACAGGCATAATTATTAAAATTTTATTAAATCTTATCACGGACTCTTGCGAAGCTATAGAGCCCGTGATATTTTTTTATTATCTAATCCGTTCCCACGGAATACACATTTCTATTTTTATTATTCGCAAATTTTTCTTATTATCTAACGGTTATTTTGGATTCCATGATCTATAGTTCTCTTCCTTATTTTGCCCTTTTATATTATTTAAAGATATGTATGTGTCGGTGGTATAAACATATGGGGCAAAATAAGGAAGAACCGCAGAAAAGGTGTCTGAAAAATGGGACAGTGAATGTGTAAAATAGTATTTGACAAGGGCACATAAGTGTAATAATATAATTGATGTAGACGAACAGTTGTTCGAGAAAGGATGTTTGGGTATTATGGCAAACGAAGATAAGTTAAAGGCGTTAGATGTTGCGATTTCACAGATTGAGAAGCAGTACGGAAGAGGCTCTATTATGAAGCTTGGCGATAGTTCCAACCAGATGCAGGTTGAGACCATTCCTACTGGTTCTATTAGTTTAGATATAGCACTTGGCCAGGGTGGATTCCCTAAGGGCCGTATTATTGAGATTTATGGACCTGAGTCTTCTGGTAAGACTACAGTTGCTCTTCACGCAGTAGCTGAGGTTCAAAAGAGAGGCGGCATTGCAGGATTTATTGATGCAGAGCACGCTCTTGATCCCGTATATGCGAAGAATATTGGTGTAGATATCGATAATCTTTATATTTCCCAGCCGGATAATGGTGAACAGGCTCTTGAGATTACAGAGACTATGGTTCGTTCTGGAGCGGTTGATATTATTATCGTGGATTCTGTTGCAGCACTTGTTCCAAAGGCTGAAATCGACGGAGACATGGGTGATAGCCACATGGGTCTTCAGGCTCGATTAATGTCACAGGCTCTTAGAAAGCTTACAGCAGCTATTTCAAAGAGTGATTGTACCGTTATCTTCATTAACCAGTTGCGTCAGAAGATTGGTGTTATGTTCGGAAATCCTGAGACAACTACAGGTGGAAATGCATTAAAGTTCTATGCGTCCGTTCGTTTGGATGTTCGTCGTGTTGAGACCTTAAAGCAGCAGGGTGAGGTTATTGGTAACCACACTCGTGTAAAGATCGTAAAGAACAAGATTGCACCTCCATTTAGAGAGGCTGAGTTTGATATTATGTTCGGAAAGGGCATATCAAAGTCTGGTGACATCTTAGATTTGGCTGCGAACCTAGACATTATCAATAAGTCTGGTGCATGGTACGCTTACAATGGCGAGAAGATTGGCCAGGGTCGTGAGAATGCGAAGAATTATTTGGAGGAACACGCTGATATTATGGATCATATCGAAGGATTGATTCGTGGTCACTACGGCTTAGAAGGTGGCGTAGTTTCCGAGGAAGCAGAAGCTTCTAAAGACGAAGAAGAATAAATATCGGGAAGAAAACCGGAAGAAAACAGACAGAAAGCCAGAAAAGCAGAAATTAGGAGATTCGGATGACGATACTTTCCATCAAAGAACTTCCTGGTAAACGTGCACATAAATCAAAGGTCCAACTCCAAGGTGGGGTGGACCTTTGTCTTTATAATAAGGAGATTCGCCGCCTTGGGTTAGTGGAGGACGGCGAAATATCCGAGGCTATGTACCAGGAGATATTAGCGACCATATTGATACCGAGAGCGAAGCGAAGAGCGATGCATCTCTTAGAAAAGCAGGATAGAACAAAGGCAAATCTTACCAGAAAGTTGAAGGAGTCTGGCTATCCTGATGAGGCAGTGGATGAGGCTGTGGCTTATGTAGAGTCTTACCACTATATTGATGATGATCGCTATGCGAGAAATTATGTGCGATATCACCAAGAAGGAAAGTCCAAACGAAAGATTTTTGAGGACTTATTTAAGAAGGGAATCGCAAAAGATACGATAAATCATGCCATAGAAGAGGAGTATTTTGCTTCAGAAGATGACATGATTTTAGAGCTTATTGAGAAGAAACACTACGATGTAGAGACCGCAGATATAAAGGAAAAAGCCAAGATGTACCGGTTTTTACTAGGCCGTGGATTTCGTTCTAATGATATTGACAGAATACTGTCAAAAAGGTAAAATCAAGGTGTTGTAGTTTATGACTGAAAAGACGCAACATTTTGTTTTTAAATTTGTATCAAATGACAAAACAAAAAGACGTAATGTTATATGCACAATAAAATTTTATAAAGAGGGAGGTGCTCCTTGTGCCAGGGATTATCATTTCAGTGATTATCACAGCAATCGTGACCGCCATCCTTACAGCTGTTGTTTTTTCGGCTTATCAGAAGAATATTTCTGAGAAAAAAATCGGAAGTGCCGAAGAAAAAGCCCGCGAAATTATTGATGAAGCAGTAAAAAATGCTGAAACTAAGAAGAAGGAAGTTTTACTTGAGGCGAAAGAAGAATCTATTCGTACAAAGAACGACCTCGATAAAGAAATTCGCGAACGCAGAGCAGAAGTTCAGAAATCTGAACACCGTATTCAGCAAAAGGAAGAGAATATCGACCGTAAGCTTGAAAATGCGGAGCGCAAAGAACAAAGTCTTGCAGCTAGAGAAAAACAGCTTGAGAAGGAAAGAGCAGAGGTTGCTAAACTTAACCAACAAAGAGTACAGGAACTTGAACGAATTTCAGGTTTAACCTCCGAACAGGCAAAAGAATTTTTATTACAGACTGTTGAAGAAGACGTCAAGATTGACGCAGCAAAGCTTGTGAAGGAATCACTTGCACAGGCAAAGGATGAAGCAAACAAGAAAGCAAAGGATATCGTGGTAAATGCCATTCAAAAGTGTGCAGCAGACCACGTGGCTGAATCTACAATTTCAGTTGTTCAGCTTCCTAGTGATGAAATGAAGGGTCGTATCATTGGTCGTGAAGGACGTAACATCCGTACCTTAGAGACCATGACAGGAGTAGAGCTTATCATTGATGATACTCCTGAAGCTGTCGTACTTTCAGCATTCGATCCGGTTCGAAGAGAGATTGCAAGAATTGCTCTAGAGAAATTGATTGTTGATGGACGAATCCATCCAGCTCGTATTGAGGAAATGGTCGAGAAAGCGAAAAAAGAAGTGGATCAGACCATTCGTGAAGAAGGTGAAGCAGCTACCTTAGATGTAGGTGTTCACGGAATTCACCCTGAGCTTATTAAGTTATTAGGACGTATGAAATATCGTACCAGTTACGGTCAGAATGCATTAAAGCATTCTATTGAAGTAGCTCACTTATGTGGTCTTTTAGCTTCAGAAGTAGGAGAGGATGTACGCCTTGCAAAGCGTGCAGGTTTACTTCATGATATCGGTAAATCAATCGATAAAGAACAGGAAGGAAGCCACATTCAGTTAGGTGTAGAACTTTGTAAGAAATACAAAGAATCACCGCTTATTATCAATGCAGTTGCCGCTCATCACGGTGATTGTGAAGCAGAGTCTTTGATCGCTTTATTGGTACAGGCTGCTGATACAATTAGTGCAGCTAGACCAGGAGCTCGTCGTGAGACATTAGATGCTTACACAAACAGAATTCAACAGTTAGAAGAGATTACCAACGACTTTAAGGGCGTTGAGAAATCATTTGCTATTCAGGCAGGTAGAGAAGTTCGTGTCATGGTTGTTCCTGACCAAATTTCTGATGCGGATATGGTGCTTTTGGCAAGAGATATTTCCAAGAGAATTGAAGAAGAACTTCAGTATCCGGGTCAAATCAAAGTAAATGTAATTCGTGAATCACGTGTTACAGATTACGCTAAATAATGAACAGATATTAAACTCGGGCAGCCAGAAATGGCTGCCCATTTTCATTTA
>JAILMB010000194.1 GCA_024692825.1 Lachnospiraceae bacterium
TTAATTGAACTACTAGCCGAAGATTTTTTATTTCTTTTTATTTTTATCATACCAAGCCTCCTGATTTATATTAACTGTCTCTAAACAACCGATTTTCAATGATAACTGTATGATTTTGTAAAATCAAGCCCATTTCGTCCATTTAAGGACAATTTTGTGTGTATATTTTTTCACTTGTTAAATTAAATTGTTACAACAAAAAAGATCCCATAATCCCTAGATGTAGATTTTCCGCATCTAAGGACCATAGGTTCCCTTCCATCACATATATTATTTTGTTCCGATTCTGCCCACTGCCTTCTTTGACGCAATAGACTTTGTTGCCTTTTTCGTACCAATGGATTTGGACGCCGGCTTTTTTGAAATCTTTTTCGGTTCTGCTTTTTTACTGAGCTTTTTCGGCTCTGGCTTTTTTTCGATTTTTTTGGAATCATGTTTTAGCGCCATACCAAGAGATGCCAATCGGTCGACTTTGCCCTCCGCAGAGAGACGTCCATCTAAAAGAGCCTTTTCAAAATCGAGAGTACCACCTGTCAATTCCAAGGCTGTCTGTGCATCCGTACGAATACGAATATCATAGTCATAGTACTCATAGGGCTCCACATCAACTTTTCCATTTAGAAACTCCACATAAAAGGCGCCTTCTCCATCTCCTTGAATATCAAATTCAACGGCAAAATGATTTTTTGCAAGCTCCTTGTCTGAAATCTTAATGGTCTTTTTTACTTGCTTTACCAATTCTGCATACGTCATATCCTCTACCTCCTACGTTATAAAGGGATGTTTATTGTGCAATCATACCCTTTTTATTTTAACACATATTACAAGAGTTAAGGCAATGTAATTCGAAAGATAATAGAAGATGTATTCTGGCTTTCTGCTGTTACTTTTCCCTTATGGGCTGTCACAATTGCCTTTACTACAGAAAGTCCAATTCCATGTCCTCCGGTCTTGGTACTTCGAGAGGAATCAGAGCGATAAAACCGTTCGAATAAAACATCGTGATTTCCCACTTCTATTTCATCTACCGTGTTGTACACAACAATTTCTTTTCGGTTCTTTGGTCCTAACTTTAACGATACATCAATCAATCCACCCTCATTGGAATATTTCATAGCATTATCCACAAGAAGAGAAACCACCTGTGAAATACAGCCCTCATTTCCAACCATGGAAATATTTTCAGCTACATCAATCTCTAGTGTTTTTTCCTTTGCTGTAGCAACCGGTAAAAAAGACTCTGCCACTTCTGAAACGGCTTTTGAAAGAGAAAACTCTGCCATTTCCAATTTTGTATTTTCCTCATCCATTCGGGATAAAAACACAAGCTTTTCTGTCAAAGACGAAAGTCTTTCAATCTGATGGCGAATACTTTGCAGCCACTCATTATCTCCCTCTGTCATTTCTAGTACTTCCGTATTTGCTTCTATAATGGCAAGAGGTGTTTTAATTTCATGAGATGCATCTGTGATAAAGTGTTTTTGTTTTTCATAGCTTTCAGCCACTGGTTTAATCGCAATTTTAGAAAGAACTAACACCAGGGCAAAGACTAAGGCCAATCCAACAATACTAATAATTAAACTGATATTTCGGAAATTTCGGAAGGAGGATAAATTCTGAGCACTATTTAAAAAAATGTACATAGTACCGGTTTCCCCTTCGGATAATTCTACTGATATGGTATCGTAGGCAAAATCATTATAGAAGCCTGATGTATTTTCCTCTTCAAATAATTCCGTGGCTATGGATTTGGCTTCCTCTTCCGACACTGCAGCAATATCACTGGTGTTTGTTTCCTGCACCACTCCATTTTCATCCAATACAACTGTAAAATATCGAACAGAGAAAGGAGTTTCCTGGTTGATTCTACCTTGATCTAACCCTTGCTGGAATTCAGAGTTTTGGTTTTCACCCTCTGGTTCTAGAGGTTTTTCTCCTTCTGGTGCTGAGCCCTCGCTAAAGATTTCTTTTTTCTTAAGAGCAGACAAATTTCCATCATAGTCTTTCAGCAAAGACATCTCGGATTGAATATTTTCAATCACATTATAGTAATTTAATATATCAATGGAGCCAATCAAAATGGTTAAAACCGCTAAAACGGAAACCATGGTAATCAGTATAAACTTCTTTCGAAGAGCCTTAATCATTTCCTACCTCCACAAGGTATCCAACCCCACGAGCCGCTTTAATATTTACCTTAGCACCAATCTTTGACAGTTTTTTTCTAAGGTAGGATACATAAACCCAAACTACATTTAATTCTGTTTCAGAATCATATCCCCAAATCTTATCCATAAACTGTTCGGTAGAAATAATCTGTCCCGGGTTTTGCAGTAACATCTCTAACATTTGAAATTCCTTGTTCGCTAAACGAATGGAATCTTTCTCTGTGGACATCAAAAAAGTCGTTCGATCCAGTTTCAAATTAGAAAATTCTAAAATATTATCTGTCACTTCTCCCTGTCTTCTGGTGACCGAACGAATACGGGCCAGCAGTTCTTTCATCGCAAAGGGTTTCGTCAAATAGTCATCTGCCCCTGCGTCTAGACCCTCTACCCGATCATCAATTTCTGATTTTGCAGTCAAAAGAATCACCGGTATATCCATCCCCTGTTGTCGAATCTCTTTCAACACACTAATTCCGTCCTTTTTGGGCATCATAATATCTAAAATCGCCGCATCGTATAGACCAGTTTCTAAATAATCCAATGCTTCCTGTCCATCATAAACTGCATCTACCGAATAGTGATTATGTTTTAATACCGCAACCACTGCGTTAGACATCTCCTTCTCATCTTCTGCTAATAATAAACGCATAGTTATCCTCTTTTCTTTGTTTCAAAAACAGTGTAATAAACCCACCTAAAATCAACTTTAAAATCTATTCTAATTTTATACAATTCTCTAAAAAATAGCAAAATACAACACAAAAGGGAGCCTCCTCCTACGAGACTCCCTACGGCTATAACTGAAAAAGACTACTCTTACTACTCTTTATTGTTATTTCGCATAATGGTATAAAAAACTGTTATTAATATGATTCCACCCATGGCAACTACACATCCCATATGAATCGAATCAGGCAAAGCACCTTTCACCTTATTTGCATGAAACGCTACGGTAAATAAAATCGAAATTCCAACTAGCATCAGAGCAATAATTGTTGAAACAGCTCCTATGGCCTTTATACTATATTTTACATTATCGAGATTTTCTACATGTTCTTCTTGCATATTCATTCCTTTTTTTCACACCACTTTACGAGATTTATAATATCATCCTAAAAGACACAAAAGCGCTACAAAAGCGGCACAAAATAGACACACGAAAAAATCACCGGTCTCCCGATGATTCCCCCGATTGTTTTATTTCATTTTCTTACTCCAGGGCCCCCATTCCCCGGATTCATTTTTTTCTAAAATTCTTTGATTACTACTTCCTCGAAACTGAAGCGTAATATCTTTTTTGTCCAATTCAAATTCGCCGTCCACCAAAATATCGATTAGGGATAGAAACTCTGCTGTAGTATCAAAATGAGCTTTTCCCTTTTCATCAAGCAAATCTTTCTCCAGCGTATATCCCGTGTAACACCAAATGGTTTTTTGGGGATAACGTTTCTTTAATTCCCTAGCCAAAGGCAACAACCCTTTTTGATTCACCTCTTCCATAGGCTCACCACCTAAGAAGGTAACCCCCTCAATATAGGAAGGTTCACAGGCATCGATAAATTCTTTTTCAATGGATTCATCCCAATCATCGCCGTAATTAAAATCCCAAGTCTGCGGTTGGAAACAGCCTTTGCAATGATGGGTACAGCCGGAAACGAAAAGGACGTTTCTTACGCCCTCTCCATTTGCTATATCTTTGTATTTGATTGCACTATATTTCATAATTATAAATGTAAAACTCTGTCTTTGATTTCTTGTGTACGTCCCTGGTTCCAGAACTGAGTTCCGATGTAACCACAGGTTCTTCTTGCTACTGACATGCGTTCCTGATCACGGTTTCCACAATTTGGGCACTCCCAAACTAATTTTCCTGCACTATCTTCTACGATATTGATTTCACCGTCATATCCGCATACTTCACAATAATCAGATTTTGTATTCAATTCTGCATACATAATGTTGTCATAAATAAATTTCATGACAGAAAGTACAGCAGGAATATTTTGCTGCATATTTGGAACCTCAATATATGAGATTGCTCCACCTGGTGACAGCTTTTGGAAATCTGACTCAAACTTTAATTTATCAAAAGCGTCGATTTCTTCTGTAACATGTACATGATAAGAATTTGTAATGTAGTTCTTATCTGTAACACCCTTAATAATTCCAAATCTCTTCTGTAATGCTTTCGCAAACTTGTAGGTTGTGGATTCCATAGGAGTACCATATACGGAATAGCTGATATTTTCAGCAGCCTTCCACTCGGCACATTTATCATTCAATCTCTGCATTACCTTTAGGGCAAATTCTTTACCCATAGGATCTGTATGAGAAACTCCTAACATACGGTAGCACATTTCATAAAGACCTGCGTATCCTAATGAAATTGTAGAATAACCGTTGTATAAAAGTTCATCAATCTTCTCACCTTTTTGCAAACGAGCCAAAGCTCCATGCTGCCACAAAATAGGAGCAACATCTGAGATGGTACCAAGTAATCTTTCATGTCTGCAACGAAGTGCTCTATGGCAAAGTTCCAATCTCTCATCTAAGATTTCCCAGAACTTATCCATATCTCCATAAGAAGAGCAAGCCACATCTACTAAGTTAATGGTAACAACACCCTGGTTAAATCTACCATAGAACTTATGGCTTCCATCAGGATTCTTCTGACTTTCCTCTACGGTAAGGAAAGAACGGCAGCCCATGCATGTATACACATTTCCCTGCTTTAATTCCTTCATAATCTTTGCGGAAATATAGTCAGGAACCATACGCTTCGCAGTACATTTTGCTGCAAGTTCCGTTAAATAGTAGTACTTGGAATCTTCATGAATATTATCTTCATCTAATACGTAAATCAATTTAGGGAAGGCAGGTGTAACCCATACGCCCTTTTCATTCTTTACGCCAGCCATTCTCTGAATCATTACCTCTTGGATAATCAAAGCCAAATCGTCACGAGTCTGTCCATCTTCTACTTCATCGAGGTACATGAACATGGTAACGAAAGGCGCCTGTCCATTACAAGTCATTAAAGTGATCAACTGATACTGAATAGTCTGAATACCTGACTTCACTTCTGAAAGAAGTCTCTTTTCTGTAATCTTATCGATAATCTCATCATTTAACGCTTCACCGCACTCAGTTCTTTCTTCAACTACCTGCTTGCGAATTTTCTTTCTGCTGACATCCACAAAAGGAGCTAAATGAGCTAATGTAAATGACTGTCCACCATACTGGTTTGAAGCAACCTGCGCAACAATCTGAGTCGTCACATTACATGCTGTAAAAAAGCTATGAGGGCGCTCGATTAACGTCTCAGAGATTACTGTACCATTCTGTAACATATCTTCTAAGTTAATCAAATCGCAGTTATGCTCACGCATTGCAAAATAATCAGAGTCATGGAAGTGAATAATTCCTTCTTCATGAGCTTTAATAATATCTTCCGGAAGTAAAATACGTTTTGTTAAATCCTTAGATACTTCCCCTGCCATGTAATCTCTCTGAGTAGAGTTAATTACAGGGTTCTTGTTTGAGTTCTCCTGCTTTACTTCTTCATTTAACTGATCGATTAAGGCTAAGATACCATTGTCAGTAGTGTTTGATTTACGAGATAACTCACGTTTATATCTGTAACGCACGTATTTTTGTGCTACCTCATAACAACGCATCTCCATGATGCCGGTTTCAACCATATCCTGGATATCTTCCACATTTACTGCATGAGTAGAAACAGCTACCTGCTTTGAAATCTTATCAGCGACAGCTTTAATCTGATACTCATTCATCTGATGAATACCTTCTACCTCATTATTTGCCTTTTCAATAGCGTGCACAATCTTATCTTCGCAGAAGTCAACCTCTCTTCCGTTTCTTTTAATAACATTTGTACGAATCTTTGTTTCCACGTTCTTCTCCCTTTTCTAATACTTCTCTTCTTTTTTCTTTATATATACGAAAGGGAACTCTAAATCTAGTTCCCTACTTTTTGTAAAAACACAATATCTTGTGCTTGCTTATCTATAATATACCAAACCAAGGAAAAATTAAAGACCTAATTTCCACTTTTTTTTCGTAAAATAAAAAAACCTCGAAGTACAAGACTTCGAGGCGAAAGTATACATTATTTCGTTGTAGTATCTGTTTCTTCCAGGTCAATTCCATAGTTTCTGGCCATTTGCTCTACCATAGAATCCGTGAAGTTATCTCCAAACTCGTCCACTAATTGCGTTGCTAGGGTTTGAATTGTAGCATCCATATAGTAGTCCTTGTACTGAGATACGGTGGACGATTCATCTTCGTTCATATCCTCCACACTTTTTTTCATTTCCTTAATAACCTGTTCTACAAAATAAGATTCAAAAGACTTCGCAGCCTCTTCCAATTCTTCTCTCGTAGATTCTGAACTAAGACCCGAAGCACTAGATGTAACACTGTCTGCTGAGGCATTGGATGCCTGAGAAGAAATATTATTTAAGTAGGAAGAAGAAAGACTTCCCAAAGAGGAAATATCACTCATTTATATCACCTTCCTTATCTCTTTAAATTATTTGCTGTTTCAAGCATGGTATCAGATGTTGTAATTGCCTTTGAATTCAACTCGTAGGCTCGCTGAGAAATAATAAGATTTACCATTTCATCGGCAATGTTTACATTTGATCCTTCCAAATAGCCCTGTGCTATAGTACTTGGTGAGATTGCAAGTGCAGTAGTAGCTTCGTTTATGGCCACACCAGAAGCCTCCGTTTCTGCATAAAGGTTTCCAGATTGTTTTTCCAATCCTACCGGATTTTCAAACTGGAATAGTCCCACTACCTGACCTGTTTCAACAGCAGTTCCATCGGCATTACGATAAGACACAGCACCTGTTTTACCAATCACTGCCGAATCAGCACCAACTCCGTCCGGGAGTGTAATGCGGTTTCCCTGACTGTCTAATACTTTTAAACCACTGGCATTTGCCAAAACTCTGGTTCCATCAGCATCTAATGTCCAGCTGAAGTCACCATCTCTTGTGTAATACGTCTGGCCATCTACACCCTGAACAGAGAAGAATCCACTACCTTCAATGGCACAGGCCATGGTATTGGTACTGGCTAAAAGTGCCCCCTGTGTAAATGAAGCGTTAACAGAAGCTACTCTCGTTCCAAGTCCCACCTGAGCGGAAGTCGGTTTGGTTTCTCCATTCGCTGTTGTTGTTTCTGCTTGTAATGTCTGATATAGCAAAGACTTAAATTCTGTATTTTGTGTTTTAAATGCTGTTGTATTTACATTAGCAATATTATTTGCGATAGTATCAACAGAAGTCTGTTCAGAGCGCATACCTGAAGCTGCGGTCCATAATGATCTTAACATACGTCATTCTCCTTAACTAAAATGCCTATACTCTACCTACCTGGCTTACTGCCATTTCCAACGTTTGATCCTCTGTCTGAATCATCTTCTGACCAGCCTCATATGCTCGTTGGATGGTAATCATACTAACCATCTCATCAACGATATTTACGTTGGATGTTTCTAAGCATCCTTGCTCAATAGAAGCGTCTGACGCCACAATCGTAGCTCCTTCTACAGGTTCATATAAATTCTCACCATACTTAGCGAGATAATCATAGTTTGTGAAATCCACCAGTCCGACCTGGGCTACAACTACGCCTCCCTGATATACATTTCCCTGGGAATCTACGGTGTATTCCTGAACTGGATCTATTCTGACACGGGCATTTTCTCCTGTCTGGCCATTCATAGCTGCATTGGCATTTAATAAATAGTCACCATCCGCTGTAACAAAATATCCATCTTTATTTACAGTGAATTCTCCATCTCTGGTATATTTCACAGAAGTATTTCCCTGTTTATCTGTAAATTCTATTGCAAAGAAACCATTTCCACTGATTGCTAAATCGGAAGGCTTGTCTGTAATTTTAAAGCTGCCCTGACTGTAGTCTGTATAGGTTTCTCCAATATCTACACCCATATTAATGTAGCCGACATTTTTCGGTAAATTTCCTGAAGAAGTATCTTTGATTTTAATGGCTAGTGCTGCATCAAATGCTTGAGCAGTCGCACCCTCCTTCTTGTATCCGGTGGTATTTGCATTGGCCAGATTGTTTGTTAATGTATCCAATCGGCGCTGTTCATTTATCATTCCGGTATAAGCGGTATAAAGACCTTTTACCATTTATCCTCCTTCGTGTTGTCGGTCTCCTCCATGACAATATTTATCTCCCTGATAAAAAACCGTACAACATCTCAATTTCTATTTCGGCTTCATTCCACAATTACTTTACCATATATTGAAAAAAATCCAAAACAAAAAGCGTTCATTTAAAAATGAACGCTTTACAATCACATTATACTTCTTTGCTGCCAGTATCTCCGGCCATGAACTCTACATAACGACCAGTTCCTACAGCCACACAAGTCATAGGATCTTCTGCAGTCATGGTATTGATTCCGGTACGATCTTCCATAAGTTCTTCCAAACCACGAAGAAGAGCACCACCACCTGTAAGAATAATTCCACGATCCGCAACGTCAGCTGCTAATTCTGGTGGAGTTTTTTCTAAAACAGAATGAACTGCTTCTACAATATTGGCAGTTGGTTCACGTAATGCTTCTTCCATTTCTTCTGAAGAAACCTCTATTGTCTTTGGCAACCCTGTAACAAGGTTACGGCCTCTAACATCCATGGTCTCAGGTTCTGGAAGCGGATAACAAGTTCCAATATTAATCTTAACATCTTCCGCTGTTCTTTCACCAATTAGAAGATTGTGCTTCTTTCTCATGAAACGAACGATGGCTTCATCAAAGTCATCACCAGCAATCTTAATGGATGTACTAACTACAGAACCGCCTAATGAAATAACAGCAATATCTGCTGTACCACCACCGATATCAACAATCATATTTCCGCAAGGTTTTGAAATATCAATTCCTGCTCCAATTGCTGCGGCAATTGGTTCTTCAATAATATATACTTCACGAGCTCCTGCTGCATAAGCCGCATCTTCTACTGCTCGCTTTTCTACTTCAGTTACACCACTAGGTACACAAACAGAAATCTTAGGCTTACGATAGCTTCTCTTTCCTAGAGCTTTCTGGATGAAATACTTAATCATTTTCTCTGTAACGGTATAATCAGAAATTACACCCTGACGAAGAGGACGAACTGCTACGATGTTTCCAGGTGTACGGCCTAACATCAAACGTGCTTCTTCACCAATTGCTTTAATTTTATTTGTATCACGATCAAAGGCTACTACTGAAGGCTCTTTTAAAACTACGCCCTTACCTTTTACGTAAACTAATATACTTGCTGTTCCTAAATCTATTCCAATATCTGCTGAATTAAACGGCATGACTATAGTCTCCTTTCAACCAAAAACCGGCACCATATTTCCATTATAGCCATTTGTTTTATTTTTTCAATGCCAATTTATAGCTTTCTCTCGACGCTTCCCTCAAATCCAGCCTTCTTAAGTTCCTTTTTAAACTTCTTTAATTCTTTTTTGGACATAGACTTGCTAACCTTAATAATCATATTCGACGTATTAACACCCTTAAAAGCGTTCTTCTCAACTGTAATGCTCTTTTCGATATCCAGTTTTATCGTACGTAATTTCTTTGCTCCGGCAAAAGCACCTTTCTCAATGGTAGTAATTGTTTCTGGTAGTGTAACCGTTTGTACCTTTTTACAATTTTTAAATGCATTCTTTCCAATAGAAGTAACCGTATAAACTACACCATCTACTTCAACTGTAGCACCAAGAGAAACCCTCTTCTTTGAGCTTGTCAGTTTCGTAACAGTTGCTGTTCCGTCATAAGATGTTGTTACTTTCTGCTTCGATACTCCTTTACTGTCAGCGGAATTTACACTTATATTTGTATAGACCTCAGGAGCAATTACCTCCTCTTCTTCTAAATCTTCTTCCTCTTCTTGTATTATATCTTCCTGTGTGTTTTCCTCTTTTCTCTCATCGGAAGAATCCTCTGGTTCCACTACAACTGTAACAGGTTGTTCTATAGTCGCAGTATTAGACGGCGCAGGTGTTGGCGTTGCCACTGGCGCCACTTCTTTTAGGCCAATATACAAATCCCTTCCATCTACATATAGACGAAATCCACTATCCATAAATTTGAATACGGAAGCGGGTGACTTTCCACTCATATACAAATTCCAGTTTTTCACAAAGCTTCTAGAAGCAGATGCCAACTTGCTAAAATCCTTGGATTTAAATTCCACTCTTGTTTTTGTGTTCGGAGTATAAGCTGCTGTTATTTCCATAGCTCCATAGCCATTTTCAACGGAGTTCAATACAATATCAGCATTTCCGCTGCAAACATATTGTGGTGCCCGATGAATTATCATTTGATCCTTGCTAAAAATAGCGCAAGGTCCATTACTAATATATTCACCACCATCAATTTCTACACGTCCAGAAGAATACTGAGCACTATTTTCTAGAGCGCATGCTCTATATTTAAAAGTTGGCACAATCTTATTTGAGCTAGCCTCTAACTTGCAATTTACAAGTTTCACTATGCCACCTTCTTTTTGAAGTGCCACTACTTCTCCATAATCATTTTTTGCTGTAATTCTACAGTTCGTAAGAGTTGCATTTCCCTTTACTCTCACTGCAGAGTTTGTATAAGCATAGGACTTATCATCCCCTGTGTAATTTACAACGCAGTTTTCCAAAGTCGAAGATCCGGCACCAATATAAATTCCGGCCCTTGGATTATTATTATCGTATAAAGTAAATGTTGCATCCTTTGCCGAAAAAGCCGCCCCCGTAATATATAAGCAATTTCTTTTTCCACTTGGATCATTTAAATCATAACTTCCACCTATTATGTGAAGTTCAGAACTGTCTGAAGCATTTATTTCTATATGTCCTGTAACTTTTCCTCCGCCTACAGAATCCTTAATTGTTAGTTTTCCTGTAGCTTCCTGAACCATAAGTTGAATATTTTCACCCTGCAAGGTATGTCCCTGCAAATCGATTTCAACCGTTTTCGTCACACTAATAATTCCCATATCTCTAGAGGAATCCAAAAGTGTAACATCAGATTCTAATTTATAAGTGCCTCTATCTACGGAAACGTCTAATGAGGAATCGCTAATAGCCATTCCACTTGCCACTTCACCTGTTGCCAAATCATAGGATCCATTCCAAATGTGTTCACCCGTGTCATTCAAAACTGTTTCATTCTCGTAAACACCACCACATACTGCTTTTCCTTCTAAAACATATGGTTCCCTAGTTGTACCGTCTGGCAGGCAAATCACAAAGACATCCTTCGGATTGATCTCTCCTTTATTTTTTGTCCAATCCTTTACAAAAATCATCGTATTATTCTCTGATGGAATCGTCTTTTTGGTATACACCTTCATGATTCTTCCTAAATTGAAATCTGAAGATATATTCAATGGATTTACTGTGGTATTTCCATAATACACGTCGTAATTTGCAGATACCATCTCAATATTTCCGCCCAGGGTGAGTGTGTCTTTTTTTCCACAAGGCACTTCTATGCATCCATCTCCATTGGTTTCAAATCTTCCACCAGTGATTTCTATAGAGGAACGATTAGAAAGGGAACCAGAAATCACTCTTGTATCCGCAACTCTGGTTTCTTTTGTATCCTTACTAGTTGCCACAAAACTTCCGCCACTAATCTCTACTGTGGAATCATAGACATCCATAAGATACCCCTGGCCATCTGATTCTAGGCGGAGAGTTCCTCCTGTAACATCCACCGTTGAATTCATTGCAAATAGAAGATATTGATGGAATGTATGAATCACATTCGGTAGGCAGTTAATTTCTCCGGATTTAATCTCAATGATTGAATTCATTGCCTGAATCATAATGGAGTCACTGTCGTGATAACAGTTCACAACGGCACCGTCCAAATACAAATTTCCACCAAGGAGATTGAACACCCAATCCTGACCGTAATCCCTGTTATTATCTGTAAGATTTAAGGTTCCTCCAAAAAGATTAAAATTCCCTGCTCCCCACATAAATGCAGGCCCATTGAGTTGTCCGTTTTCTCCAGAATCCAAAATTGTAAAATTACAATCAGCTGTAGTTTGGAAACGAATAGGATCCACTGTTAGTGTATAGCCATTTAAATCAATAATTACATTTTCATTTATATAAACGCTACTTAAGGCATTCGAACTATTTATTAATTCAGCTGTAAAAGTAGTATCTCCAACCAGTCTGTAATATCCATCATTCCAATAATACTTATCAGCAGTATCCTGAGCAGTTGTATTGGGCACTTCTAGGTTTGGTAAACTATAACTACCGCTTAATTCATATACCCTTAAACCATCCACATACTCAGGTTCCGGTTCCGGCGCATCTAAAACAGTGCCGCTTGTAACATTTCCATCGGAAACTACCGGTGTACAGACTTTATCTTCAGGTAAATATATATTCATTACATCTGAAGGATCTTCTTCGCCACGATTTTCTGTCCAATTTCGCACAAAGATAATAGGCGTTTCTTCTGTAGGAGTTTTTTCAGCATAGTAATTTAGTTTTCTTCCAATATTGAAATCCGTTTTTATTTCAATACTGTTTAGCACAGAATCCTTCCGTCCCCAATG
>JAILMB010000196.1 GCA_024692825.1 Lachnospiraceae bacterium
ATGACACCGCGAAGCGTTCCGAATATCCGTCGTATGGATGTTGGTCTAAGCCGTTTACGGGCTTAGGCCTTACAGCCATTCGACTAGATGAGGTAAAGCGTAGACGGTGCCGAAGAAATTTATTTAATGCATCAGATACCCATTATAATTTTCTACAGATACTGAGTGATATCCTTGATCATGTCTTCTACGGCAGCGCGGGATGCATCTGCGAAAGCAGCCTCCCCAAAGCGAGCGTACTCATCCTTTTTGTATGCCGCAATTATTCCACGTGAAGAATTCACGATGGCACCAAGTCCATCTTTGTTGA
This sequence comes from Lachnospiraceae bacterium, assembly GCA_024692825.1. Taxonomy (GTDB): domain Bacteria; phylum Bacillota; class Clostridia; order Lachnospirales; family Lachnospiraceae; genus JAILEN01. The sequence goes on from JAILMB010000196.1 coordinate 311, forward strand.
AGAAAGGAACCAGGTCTTTTCCGGTTCCACCCTGAGCACCATAACCTGGTACTAAAATGTAGGTATGAGGCATAATCTCGCGAAGAGCTTTTCCCATTTCCGGATAAGTAGCACCCACAACGGCACCAACATTTGTGTAATCACCTTCCATGGTGCTTTCGCCCCATTTTTCTACCATCTGACCGACATATTCATATAAAGGTTTTCCTGTGGAAGTCATCACCTGATCCTGGAATTCTCCAGAAGAAGGATTAGAAGTTTTTACAAGAACAAAGATACCCTTGTCACATTCTTTACATACATCAACGAAAGGATTGATTCCATCTGATCCAAGATATGGATTTACAGTAGCAAAATCTTCATCAAATCCGGCAAACTTCTTTCCACCGATTTCAACTGCACCAAGGTGAGCTGTAGCGTAAGCTGCAGACGTAGAGCCAATATCACCACGCTTTACATCTCCAATAACTACCAATCCTTTTTCATGACAGTAATCTACCGTCTTTTTATATGCCATCAAACCTTCAATACCAAACTGCTCATACATAGCAATCTGAGGTTTTACTGCAGGAATCAAATCATAAGTTGCATCTACAATCTGTTTGTTAAACTGCCAAACTGCTTCTGCTGCACCGGAAAGGTTTTCTCCCTTTTCCTCATATGCCTTCTTTAAAATCTGAGAAGGAATATAAGAAAGCATAGGATCTAATCCTACAACGATTGGTGCATTTGTTTTCTTAATGTTTGCAATAAGTTTCTGAATCATGTTTTACCTCATTTTCTATACTTTTATTTTTTGAACTTATCTGTAATGTTTTGGATTACTTTTTTCAGTCCTTTGGCTTCTTCTTTTTCATGAAGTTCATAGGTGATTTTTCCACCCATAAGAGTTGTTGTTACCTGACCGGTTAATATCCATCCGATAAATGGAGTATTCTTACTCTTTCCTGCCAGCTCTTCTGCCTTCACTTCGTATTCTCTATCCGGATCAAAAATTGTAATATCTGCAATCTTTCCAACTGAGATATCACCCTTGTCGATTCCTAAAATCTTTGCAGGATTATAGCTCATCTTTTCTGCCATCTGCATTGGACTCAAATATCCGCCCAACACAAGTTCTGAATAAGTCAAAGATGCTGCTGTTTCAAGTCCAACAATGCCAAATGGTGCCTGATTAAAGTCTCCTGCTTTTTCCTCAGCACTATGAGGCGCATGGTCAGTAGAAATGACTTCTAAAATGCCATCCTTTAATCCCTTTTTCAATGCCTCCACATCTTCTTTGCTACGAAGTGGTGGATTCATCTTAAAGTTTGCATCATCCTTTGAAGGAATATCATCTTCTGTCAAAGCAAAGTGATGTGGGCAAACCTCACCGGAAACTACGATGCCTTTTTCTTTTCCTTCCCGGATCAAATCCACAGATTCTTTTGTAGAACAGTGGCAAAGATGAAGGCGAGCACCTGTTTCTTCTGCAAGCATAATATCTCTTGCTTCAATAATATTTTCTACCGCATTTGTAATACCGTTGATTCCAAGCTCCTCTGATTTTTTTCCGGCATTCATAACGCCGCCCTGAACCAGGTTGATGTCTTCGCAGTGAGATAAAACTGAAAGATTCTTTTCCTTTGCAATCTTCATCGCCTCTCGCAAAAGTCCCGAATCCATAACGCTCTTTCCATCTTCAGAAATACAAATCATTCCTTCAGATGCCATTCCATAGATATCGGAAAGTTCTTTTCCTTGCATTCCCTTTGTAATGGAACCAACCTGTAATACGTTACAAAGTCCAACTGCTTTTGCCTTATCTCTTACGTAGCAAAACTGCTCCTTGTTATCTACAACGGGAGCTGTGTTTGGCATGGCACAAACAGTGGTATAGCCACCTCTTGCTGCTGCGTGAGATTCTGTATTAATATCTCCTTTATGAGTCTGTCCGGGATCACGGAAGTGAACATGCATATCAATAAAACCAGGAAATACATATTTGTCCGTAGCATCAATTACACGTGCATTTTCTTCTGTTATATCCTTCTCCACCTTTGTAATGGTTTTGGACTCTGTATCGATTAAGATATCCAAAACTTCATCTGTGTTTGTGGCAGGGTTGATTACCCGACCGCCTTTAATTAAAAGACTCATAAAAATCTCCTTTTAAATCCTAATTTCGCTAGACTATAATACCATAAAAAAGAGGAGTATTACTACTCCTCTTTTATTAATTTCGTGTTTCCGGGGAATGTTTCTTATCAATGGATAAATCAAAGATTTTTTCCAATCCAAAGATGATAGAATCATTTCTTTTTTTCACAATCCATTTTGAAAGATTATCTGTACCGGTACGATATCCCAAATCCAAAATCTGATTGCAAACCCTATGGTCCACTAAATATTCCATTTTCTTTTGTACATAATCATCAGTCGTATAAGCTTCTACTACTGATAAAATATCTTTTTTTGAATTCTTCTTCTCATATTCCTGTCGCACATGAAAAATCAACGAAAACATCATCACGTAGGCTGACAAATCATCGAAGGAATACTTCGAATTTCTCTTTTCCATGTAGCGGTCATAAAAAATCGCGTTTTCTTCCCAAATTTCTTTGAAGTTCTCATGATAACTATGAGTGATGGAATCTAGATTATTTCGATAAATATAGGTCACCTGATCAGAAAAAACATATTCTGGTCTCGCGCCATAGACGCACATATTAAATGCCCGGTCTTCTCCGTTGGTTGTCTCCGGGAAAATAATCTCATTCTCTTCTAAGAATTCCTTGCGATATAGCTTTGCCCAAACAAAGCTAAGATGAGCCTGAGAGAAAAATCCCTTGAAGCGAAAATCTTCAGATAATACATCATCCCTTTCCGTAAATCCATGATTTACAACAGGAATAATCTCATCCTCCACTTTTCTTACATAGTTTGAAACTAGCACGTCGCCCTTTTCCGCTGTTAAGCTTCGAAGCATTCGCTCTAAGGAAGTCTCATTATAAAAGGTATCGTCTGCATCTACAAAACAGATATATTCACCCTTTGCCTCCAAAAGACCGTAGTTTCTCCCCTTTCCAACATTGTGTTTTTCCTTTGCCACAACTCTGATTCTGGAATCTTTTTGTGCCATATCCCTACACATTTTTTCATCACTTGTGTTTTCTTCTGTAATCAAAAGAATCTCGGTGTCTTCGTAAGTTTGTGCAATACACGATGAAATACACTCCGGGAAATATTCATTTAATTTAACTGCGCAAATAACAATCGAAACCATAGTGTTCCCCTTTTAAAAAACGAGAAGCCTAAATTGGCTTCTCGTTTGAAAATTTAAATGAAATGTGCTTCTTATAACTGAGGACCAGCAGGTACTAATGCCTTACCAGCTTCATTTCCTTCGTACTTCTTGAAGTTCTTCTGGAAACGTGCAGCTAAGTCTTTAGCCTTTTCTTCCCATTCAGAAGCATCAGCATAAGTATCACGAGGATCTAAGATGTTTGTATCAACACCTGTTAAAGATGTAGGTACTTCGAAGTTGAAGTAAGGGATAGTCTTAGTATCGCTCTTTAAGATATCTCCGTTTAAGATACCATCGATGATTCCACGAGTATCTTTGATAGAAATTCTCTTTCCAGTTCCGTTCCATCCTGTGTTAACAAGATAAGCCTTAGCACCAGATTTTTCCATCTTCTTAACTAATTCTTCAGCGTACTTTGTAGGATGAAGCTCTAAGAAAGCCTGTCCGAAGCAAGCAGAGAATGTAGGTGTAGGTTCAGTAATTCCTCTTATCAGGATTTACAGCTAAGCTTGCTGGTACTGAAAGAGGAATTACTGAACCTACACCTACATTCTCTTTCCAGTTCCGTTCCATCCTGTGTTAACAAGATAAGCCTTAGCACCAGATTTTTCCATCTTCTTAACTAATTCTTCAGCGTACTTTGTAGGA
>JAILMB010000112.1 GCA_024692825.1 Lachnospiraceae bacterium
AACAAGAAAGATTACCCTTGCTGCAGGAAGAATCGCAGAAGGATTACAGGATTGCTTATATCTTGGAAACTTAGATTCTCGTCGTGACTGGGGATATGCAAAGGATTATGTAAAATGTATGTGGTTAATCCTTCAGCAGGACACACCAGATGATTATGTTATTGCAACAGGAGATCAGCATACCGTACGTGAATTTGTAACGTTAGCATTCTCTCATGTGGGAATCGAACTTGATTGGCAGGGAGAAGGCATCAATGAAAAGGGAATTGATAAGGCAACAGGAAAGACAGTTGTTGCAGTATCAGAAGCCTTCTATCGACCAACAGACGTAGTAGATTTGTGGGGAGATCCAACAAAGGCAAAGACAGAACTTGGATGGGATCCACAGGAGACTACTTACGAAGAGCTTGTAAAGATTATGGCTGAGCATGATTGGAAACTTGCAAAGCGTGAAAAGGCAATGAAGGAAGCTTAATATATTTTATAGATTATACTTGGAGCCGATGCTTTTAAAGGTGTCGGCTCTTTCGAGTGTATGGAGTATGGGGAAAAGATGGTGCGGTACTTACAAACAAAAAAGATTAAGGAATATTAGAAGTAATGAAACAAATAGGAACGTTCCTTTGGAACATCATTGAAACCATAGCGATTTTTTGTCTGGAATTATTATTTAAAATTATTCATAAAGATTTAACAGAAGAGATTAAAGACGGATTTATGCAATTTGTAAAATTCGGTATTATTGGTGTGATTAATACTGTCCTTAGCTATCTGATTAATGTTTTTGTGCTGTTAGTTTTAGCTCCTTATAATGTTGAGTGGGATTTTGTGGCAGGAAATATGGTGGCATTTATCATCACTGTATTTATTTCCTTCTTGTTAAATGGACATTTTGTATTTAAAAAAGAGGAAGGGGAAACAAGAAGTTTTTGGAAAACACTCTTGAGAACCTACATAGCTTATGGATTTACAGGTATTATTCTGACGAATGTTTTATCATTTATTTGGATTAATTTATTAGGTGTATCTAAGTTTATTGCACCATTAATCAACTTAATTGCAAGTGTTCCCCTTAATTTTATTATCAATAAATTATGGGCATTTAAGGGAGAAAAATGAAAAAGATAAAGTGTTTTATTTTAATCATTGCAGTTTTAATAGGATGTATGACACCGGTTGCGTCACTTCCAAACGTGGAAGCAGCTACTGTCATAAATATCAAATATGATGATCGATACACCTTTCCTTCAAAGATAAAGACTTTGTATTCCACTGCCATTGCATCTTATCAGTTGAATTCAAAAAAGAAGGATACAGCAGTACTTCAGATTGATCCTCTAAATCCGAAAAGGGTCATTGCTACCGGCTGTGGAAAAGCGAGAGTCGTATTAAATAATAAAAAAACCTATACCGTAGCAGTTGCTCCAGCTCATATTTCTTTGGTACTACTTGTGGGTCAAAGCAACATGGAAGGAGCCTTGACAAAAGACTCTGCAAAGAAGAAGGCTCAAAAAGCCATGATTCGTTGCAAAGAAGGAACGGTTTATAATACCTATGCACCCGCCACAGCATCTTCCTATGAGAACATAGGATTTTATGGATTGGATGGAGCAGAAAGACGAAGTATTGATAATGTAACGAAGTTTATCCCATCATCGCTTACAGATAATTCTGCTGCAGAAGTGTGGAAGCATACCAATAATCTCACGGATGGGCTAGGAGCTGTAGGAAAAAGCGGAGTGGATGCTGGTATTGGATATCAGTGGTATGAGACCTCTGGAGAAAAAATCTGGATGATTAACTGCGCAAAGTCAGGGACATCCATTACGCAGTGGCAAACTGATGGAAAGAAGTGTGATAATCTATTTTGGCAGTCCGTGGTGTTGTATCAGGCTGCGGAGAAACTTCTAAATCAGGAGATTACTGCTTGTCACTATGTCCTTAGTAAAAAGGGAATCTTTTGGTGTCAGGGTGAACAAGACACCTATATGAGTCAGGAAAACTATGAAAAATACTTCCATAACATGGTGGCAAATTATGAGACCTACTTACGAGGAACGAATTTTAAGTATTTAAATCATGCCTTGGATTTTATAGGAATCCTAATGGTGAGAAGTTATGAAGAGCAGGTAGGATACTGGTATTTTCCATCAGGTCCGAGAGTGGCGCAGTATGAGATGTGTAAGAGCACCAGTGTTCAGAATAAAAAGATTATTCTCGCCAGTTATTTAGAGGAACAGTGGACATCGAAGGCTACCATAACAGCATATTTCTATGGAAAGTATGGAAACAATGCCACTTATAACGCTTTAAATCCTACTTATACGAAGTTAAAACTTCCAAAGAAAGTATCAGATATTTATTATTCGCCTCATTTTAGTCAAAGAGCGAGAAATGAAATCGGAAGAGATGCGGCATTGAATGTCTTAAATAGTTTTTATACAGTTCAGTAAGAATTAAGAAAGAAGAAAACGGATATGAAGTGTATTTTATTAGCCGGCGGTACAGG
>JAILMB010000292.1 GCA_024692825.1 Lachnospiraceae bacterium
GAATATGGCTGTAAATTATTTATCTATGACAAAAGAAGTCTTTCTATGACAAAGGAGGCAAAGGTGCTTCGTTCCTATGGAGAAAATGTTCTCTATCAGGAAAATCGAGTGAAAGAAGTCATGAAACAATCTTTTGGAAAGAACCTTCGAATGGGAGCAACAAAAACCATTGGGGAATATGTCATAGGTCCTATGGTTTCAAAGTATTTAAAAGAGGAAGGAAATACCATTAGTATTGAAGTAGATAATACGGAGAGACTGTTAGCTTTAATGGAAGAGGGAAAGTTGGATTTTGCCTTGGTTGAGGGATTCTTTGATCGAAGTAAATATAAAAGCAGATTGTTCCGGGAGGAATCTTTTGTAGGAGTTTGCGAGAAACACCATCCCTTTGCGGAGAAGGCTGTTTCTATGAGAGATTTATTTGGGGAGCATTTATTTATCCGGGAAGAAGGATCTGGCACGAAAAATATTTTTGAACAAATTCTAAAGGAACGAAATCATTCCATAGAGGAGTTTTCTAAAGTGACTGGAGTGGGGAATTTTGGACTAATGTTTCAGCTTTTAAAGAATGAAGGTGGTATTACCTTCGCCTATGAATCAGTTTTAAAAGAGGACAAGAATTTACGGAAATTTACCATAAAAGGTTCTGAGATTAAACGAGAGTTTAATTATGTGTTCTTGGATAATCCCATTTCACAAGAAATGGTCACATATTTTCATGAGATAAGTGACTAACATTTGACAATAGTATAAAAATAAATTATGTTAGTCTTAACTAGCAAGTAAGGGGAGCAAAACTTGAAGGGACGTAAGTAGATATGAAAGAGTATATACCAGAAAAGTTGGTAGCCATTAGTCGCTATCAAAAATTTTTCCCATCTTTACCTGAGGATATTCAACAGGATATCTATAAAAGAATGGAAGAACTATTAGTGGAGGAAAAGGAATACTGTGACCAGGGAAATTATGAACATATGGCGCAGATTTTAACTTCTATTGCCATGTATGAAGTATTACAACAGCATGGAAAGACAGAAGAAGAGGCTTTTAAAATTGTATCAGAAGAAATGTGGGCTTTTTTGGATCCTTCCGGCATGCAAAAGATGGCAAAATTAAAATTCTTTTTACCTTTAATGAAAAAGGTTGTACCTTTTGGGTTTAGTAAAAAGTCAGGAATCGGTTGGAGATACACCTGGCATGAGGATGATCCAAAGGATGAGTTTCATTTCGAGTGTAACGAGTGTATCTATGAAAAAATATTAAAGAAACGTGGCTTATTAAAGCTTGGGGCAATGTGTTGTCACGCAGATATTATTAATTATGGAGAACTACCTTTGACGGATTTCATTCGAACCAAGACCCTGTGTCAGGGTGGGGATTATTGTGATTTCAGATTTATTCGTCACACAACGGATGCAGGTGATGGTTGGGAGAGAACAAAGAGTATCTAAAAGAGGTGAGTGACGTGGAAAAATTTGAAGGAGTATCCAATACCTTATATGTACCCTTAGTGGCCAGAATTGCTATATCAAAAAAATTTCCAGAGTATTTTTATGATGCGAAGGCGTTAGAGTTGGAAAAGATGCTTCCTGAAGGTGTAAGTAAGGGCTCTTCAGATTATAGTAATTTAGCCTCCACAGCCCGGTACTATAATATGGATGAAATGGTACAAACCTATGCCAGGGAAAAGGAAAAGTGTAACGTGGTATACTTAGGAGCGGGACTGGAAACTGCCTATGACAGGATGAAGGATGTACTGGAAAATGTAAACTGGGTGGAAGTGGACTTGCCGGAGGTAATACAGGCAAGAGAAAAGGTTTTTGGAACAAGGGAAAAAGAAATACTTGTTCCGGGAGACATGTTTCAAATGGAATGGGTGGATAAGGTAGATATATCTTTACCTACTCTTTTAGTTATTAGTGGAGTATTTCAATACTTCCATAAAAAGGAAGTAGTTGCTTTTATAAAAAATTGCAAAAAGATTTTTGAAAAAGCAGAAATGATTTTTGATGCTACAAACTCTGATGGTCTAAAGTTTACCAATTGGTTTATTAAGCGAACAGGAAATGCTACCGCACTTATGTATTTTGCAGTAGATGATGGAAAAGAATTTGCAAAGGAATGTGAAACAACCCTCTTAGAAGAGAGAACCTTCTTTACAGATGCAATAGCCATGGTGGGAAAGAAGGTTGGTTTTGTAACCCGTATTTCAATGAAGGTAGCAAATGACAAAAAACGAGTTATGATTTACCGTGTGAAGTTATAAAACAATTATCCTATAAACACCTAAAAGAAAGTGGAGAAGACCTAAGAGTCTTCTCCACTTTCGTATGATACGGAAATAACATCCTTTTCATAAACCCGATCACAAATCTGAGATAGTTCTTTGGTGGGATCACCTAAAGCATGTAGCTTTACAATGAGTCTGCATCTTGCTCCGGTTAGGGTTTCAATTTCAAAGGAAGAAACCGTTAACTTCGTGGAAAGATGTTCCAGAATGATTTTTTTGATTTTCTTCTGATCTGATTTTAGACAAATCACAGTGATGGTGTATTCGCAGTCGTTCATTTCTTTGAAAATGCTTAAAGGTTCAATTCGGTTAGAAACAAAATTTAAAAGAATATTTAACCCTACTAGAACAGCGGTAGCAATTAAACCCGGATAAATGTAACCACAACCAATTAATACACTGATACCAGCAGTACACCAAAGGGTGGCGGAGGTATTTAAGCCATTTACGGAGGTACCGTTTTTAAAAATCACACCGGAACATAGGAAACCAATACCGGTAATAATATTTGCGACAACTCGGTCATCTCCGGTATCTAAAAGCATTTCCACAGATACAAAAGCAAAGGAACCAATAGCAATTAAAATTGTTGTTTTAAAGCTAATATTGTGGCCTGTTAATTGGCGCTCAAATCCAATAATAAAACCTGCGAGAATAATAATAATCAGTCGTACAAAAAACACTGATAAATTCATGCCAGTCATAAGTTCTTCCATACACATCACCCCTTTATTGCTATAGTTTTATTGTAATGCAAATCCCATGTTTAGAAAAGCAAATAAAAGGCTCGGAGGTTGCAGATTTAAAAAAATAACTATATTATAGTAACTAAGTTACAAATTCTTGAGGGAGAAGGAATTGTACAATTGGGTGAAAGGGTTATATGTTTGAGAAAACATCTGCACAATGTTTTCTTTTGGGGGAAATATTTTTGGTTAAATTATTTTTAGTAGAAGACGAAATAGCAATGCGCGAAGGTATTCGTAAAAGAATTGATTGGGCTTCTGAGGATATTGAGTTTGTTGGAGAAGCCAGTGATGGGGAATTAGCCTTCCCTATGATTCTAGATACGAAACCGGACATCTTGCTTACAGATATTAAAATGCCTTTTGTAGATGGATTGGAATTATCCGAAATGGTGCGAAAGGAGTTACCAGACACTCGTATTATGATATTGTCTGGCTATGATGAGTTTGAATATGCGAGAAAAGCTATTGGTCTTGGAGTTACAGATTATCTATTAAAACCGATTGCGCCAAATGCTCTTTTAGAAAAAATCAAGGGCGTTCAGGAAAAAATCGAAGAAGAAAAAGAACATCAGGCAAAGTATTCCAAAGAAGAAAAAGCGGAAACATTAGAACAGGATCGTCTAAAACTGTTTTCTTCTCTTGTGATGAATACCATGTCTATGTCTGAAGTGTTATCTCAAGGAAAAGAACTTTATATTAATTTATCAGCCAGGTATTTTTGCGTGGTTTTATTGTCCTTGTCTGTAGAAGGAGAAAGCGGAAGCGAGTATTCGGAAACAAGAAATGCTTTTTGCAAGGCATTGGATGAGGTAGTAATCCCATACGAAAACTGTTTTATTTTCGACCGGGAGGAAGAGGGCTTTGCTCTTTTGATGGTGGGAAATGACAAAGAGGCTTTATCAGATGAAATCCCTGAAGCCTTAGACGATATTACAGCCATTGTGGATGATATGGAAAATGCTTCTTACTACATTGGAGTAGGAAATATTGTGGATCGCTTAAGTCAGGTGAAAGAGACTTATTTCGAAGCAAATAAGGCTTTCTCCAGGAGATTTTTTGTGGAGAAAAATCAGATTATCTATGCAAAGGATTTAGAGGAGCAGGAAGCAAATCCTTCGGAGGTAATGGATATTAGCATTGCCCTTACCAATGACAGCGCCGGAAAGGCTGTGGAGAATTTCCTTAAGACCGGAACCTATGATGAGGCAGAGTCTTTTGTAGAAAATATATACAAAAATATTGGAGAGAAAAACGCAAAGTCTTTAATCTTTATTAGTTATATAACAATGGATATGTACGTGGCGGTGGTGCGTTTCTTAAGTGAAATAGGAATTGATACACAGCCAATAGAAACCAAGTATGGAGAAATTGAAGGAATTATTCGAAGCGGAAGTGAGGATAAGAAGAGGATCATCACATATTTAAAAAATATCTTAAAAGAAGCGATTCATCTAAGAGATAATTCCGCAGAGAAAAAATATGGAAAGGTCCTTAGTAAAGCTGTGGCTTACATTGATGAAAATTTTGCGGATGAAGATATGTCCTTAAATAAGGTGGCATCCTTTGTAAACGTCAGTCCAAATCATTTGTCTTCAAGTTTTTCAAAAGAGATGGGGACCACCTTTATTGAATATTTGATTCAAAGACGAATGGAAAGAGCGAAAGAGTTATTAATGACAACGAAGAAACGAAGCTCAGAAATCGCCTATGAAGTTGGGTATAAGGATCCTCATTATTTCAGTTACACCTTTAAAAAGACCCAAGGGGTGACGACAAAAGAATATCGAGCTCGGGGAGGAGAAAAACTTGATTCATAAATTGGCCGGCAATGTTTACCGACGATTTCGAAAGATTTCTCTGAAACGAAAGCTTGCAATGATTATTGCAGCACTGTTTATTCCTTATACAATTATTACTCTTTTTTTATTGTATAACATGAACAGCTTTTACGAGGAATACAATACCATCGGTGAAAATGTGGCCTTGGCAAACAAATATAATATTGAATTTAAAGAGGATATGGATGCGGTAATGTATCAGATGGTAATTCGCTCCATGAATAAGGAAGAAATAGAGACGGAATTAAACATGGAGAATCCTGATGATATGATTCGAAAGGCGAAGAACTCATTTACTGCACTTAGAAAATCTTCCTTTTCCTCTGAGGCAAAAGAAAGTGCAAAAAGTATTTTAAATCTTTTGGATACCCTTCAAGAACGTGTAAATGATATTAACGATCGGGTAAAGGTTTCCGGTTATTACGATCAAAATGTTCTAAGTTTGGATACGGACATTCGTATTATTACAGAACTGATTCAGGAGAGAATATCAGAGTATAACTACTACGAAGCTGCAGGAATGGAGGACGTACAAAAAGAACTGGGACAACGATTGGATTTGTTAATCCAGATTTCACTTGTGGTATTTGTGACCATGGTGGTGGCCTCTTTATCTTTAGCAACTTTTTTATCCCGTAGTATTACATCTTCAGTGGAGAACCTGGAGGATACAGTAGAACAGTTCGGACAGGGAAATTTTGCAATACGAACAAAGGGAGCTGGAGATACGGATTTAGAGGTGCTTTACGAAGCTTTCAACTCCATGGCAGATCAGATTGAAGTACTGGTAGAGCATATAAAAGAAGAGCAGATTAATTCTAGAAATCTTGAATTAAAACTATTGCAGGCCCAGATTAATCCTCATTTTTTATATAACACCCTGGATAATATTGTGTGGCTGGTAGAGGATGATCGAAAAGAAGATGCTGAAAATATTGTAACGTACTTATCAAAATTCTTTCGCACCACGCTTTCAGGAGGAAGGGATTTTATTACCGTAAAGGAAGAGTTTGAACATATTGAGGCTTACTTGAAGATTCAATCCTTCCGCTATCGGGATATTTTATCTTTTGAACTGGAATTACCAGAAGTACTAGAAAATTATTTAATTATTAAAATGGCCTTGCAGCCAATTGTGGAAAATGCGCTGTATCACGGCATAAAATATAAACGTTCCATGGGAAAGATTGTTGTACGAGCAGAAGATGCAGGGGAAAGTATTCGTATCAGAGTGCTAGATGATGGAATAGGAATGATCAGGGAAGATTTATTAAAACTTCGTCATACCGTTTCAGATCAGGGAAATCCTACCGAGTCGGATAACGGATTCGGAATGTATAACGTTGCAGAGCGACTTCGTATGAACTATGGAATGGCCTACGGACTTACAGTGGAAAGTGAATATGGGAAGGGAACAGAGGTTGTACTTTTATTCCCGAAACGAACAAAGAGTTAAGATTCTAAATAAGAATCTTAACTTTTTTTCTTAAAATTTTTAACTTTTTTTCTTTCTAAAAAAATATCGTAAAATTATCACCTTTAAAAATAAAATATTCCATGGAAGGAAAAGAATTGTGCTCCTATAATGACATCATCAAGTAGAAAGCTTTCGTGAAAGGATGCGAAAGCGAGAGAGTTTTTATTTAAGGAGGGATTTTTACATGAAGAAAAAATTACTTGGTGTATTACTTGCAGCTACCATGGCTGTTGGTATGTTAGCTGGATGCGGCGGCTCATCAGACTCATCATCTGAGACAACTACAGATGATGCAGCAACAACTACAGAAGATACTGCTACCACAGATGACAGCAGTGCATCTGGAGATTTAATCAGTATTGGTTTCGCTCAGGTAGGACATGAATCTGACTGGCGTACCGCTTCTACAAAATCTTGTCAGGATGTGTTCTCTGAAGCAAATGGATATGACTTAAGCTTTGTTGACTGCGACAACGATTCAGCAGCACAGCTTGAAGCAGTTCGTTCCTTCATCGAGCAGGATGTTGACTACATTATTATCGATCCTATCGTATCAACCGGTTGGGATACCGTACTTACAGAGTGCGAGGATGCAGGAATTCCTGTTATCGTAATTGACCGTACAATCGATGATTCTGATAAGTATACTTCATGGGTTGGATCAAACTTCAAAACAGAAGGTTTGGCAGCTGGTGAATGGTTAAAGGCTTATGCTGAATCAAAAGGCATTTCTGAGATTAACTACTTAACAATTGCTGGTTCTACAGGTGCTTCTGCTCAGATCGGACGTACAGAAGGATTTGACGAAATTGCTGAAGCAAATGGATGGAACAAGTTAGATGAGCAGGATGGTGACTTCACTGAAGATGGTGGACAGTCAATCATGGAAAGTTACTGCAAGTCTTATGAAGGTAAGTTTAACGTAGTTGTTTGCCAGAATGATAACGAAGCTTTCGGTGCTATGACAGCTATGGACAATGCAGGTATTACTTATGGCCTTGATGGTGATGTAATCCTTATTTCCTTCGATGCTTGTACAGCAGGTCTAGAACAGGTTAAAGCTAGAAAGATTTCTGCTGACTTTGAGTGTAATCCACTTGCAGCTCCTTTCGTAGAAGAAGTTATCAAGACTCTTGAAGATGGTGGAACACCTGAAAAAGAAGTATACATGGAAGAGCATTGGTTCGCACTTACAGATGCTATGGTTGATTTCTCTATCGATGGAGAAGCTCAGACTATGACAGAAGTAACCGACGATGTAATTGAGGCACAGTACTAATCTGATTTCACAATTGAAATTTAGAAAAACGCAGGGGCGTCGGGTACATCCCGATGCCCCTTTTTAAAAGGATGGAATAAAGGAAAGGAGACCCTCATGGAAAACAATGTTGTTTTGACCGCCAGAGGAATTACAATGACCTTCCCCGGTGTAAAGGCATTAGACAACGTGGATTTCACTTTGCGAAAAGGTGAGATACATGCGCTAATGGGGGAAAATGGTGCAGGAAAATCAACTCTTATCAAATGCTTGACAGGAATTAATGATTTTGAAGCTGGAGAAATCCATATCGATGGAATCGAAGGACCAGTAAAGAATCACTCAACCAGGGATGCACAAAATGTTGGTATTTCTACAGTTTATCAGGAAGTCAACTTATGTCCCAATCTTTCAGTGGCAGAGAATCTTTTCATTGGAAGAGAACCTTTAACAAAATTACATACAGTAGATCGCGCATCATATAATAAGCGATCACAGAAAATAATGGATGATTTAGGCATCGAAATTGATGTTACACAGAATTTGGAAAATTATTCTTTGGCAATCCAACAGATGGTTGCAATTGCCAGAGCTGTTGATATGGATTGTAAGGTTCTGATTTTAGATGAACCGACTTCATCATTAGATGATGAAGAAGTAGAAAAGTTATTTGTTCTTATGAAACGTCTTCGTGATCAAGGCGTAGGAATTGTTTTCGTAACTCACTTCTTAGAACAGGTCTATGCAGTATGTGATCGTATCACAGTACTTCGAAATGGTACCTTTGTTGGTGAATATCCAATTGCTGAACTACCTAGAGTAAAACTAGTTGCAGCTATGATGGGTAAGGATTTAAATGACTTAGATGCCATTGAAAAAGAGCAGATTGATCTTGAAAAATCAGAGGTAGTCATTGATGCTTCTTCTCTTACCCATACAGGAACGGTAAAACCTTTTGATTTGAAAATTCACAAAGGGGAAGTAATTGGTGTAGGAGGATTGCTTGGTTCCGGTCGAAGCGAGTTGGCCCGTGTTATTTACGGTGCAGATAAGGCGTCTGCCGGAAAGCTAAAAGTAAAAGGAAAAGATGTAAAAATAAATCAACCCATTGATGCTATGAACCTTGGAATGGGAATGCTTCCTGATGATCGTAAGGCAGAGGGTATCATTGGTGACTTATCCATCCGCGAAAATATCATTTTAGCCGTTCAGGCAAAACGAGGAATGATGAAACCAATTCCTATGAAAAAACAGGAAGAATTAGCGGATTATTACATTGATCTTCTTTCTATCAAATGCCCTTCTAGAGAAGCAAAAATCAATCAGCTATCTGGTGGAAATCAGCAGAAGGTTATCCTGGCTCGATGGTTAGCAACAGATGCGGATTTCTTGATTTTAGATGAACCTACCAGAGGTATCGATGTAGGTACCAAGTCTGAAATCCAGAAGCTTGTGGTAGATCTTGCAAAAGAAGGAAAGAGCATTATGTTTATTTCTTCTGAAATATCTGAAATGCTTCGTACCTGTAATCGAATGGTCATTATGCGTGATGGGGAGAAGGTAGAAGAGTTGGATAAAGATCTAACACAAGAAAGTGTTATGGCAGCAATTGCAGGAGGTGATAAGGCTCATGAATAACAAGAAATCATTTTGGCAAAAAGTAAAATCCTGGCCTTTACTTCTTCCGGTTGTATGTTTGCTTTTAGTCATGGCAGTAAATATTATTTACGATGCATCCATCGGAAATAACCCATTTAGTTTCTTTAAAATTACATTACAGACAACAACAGGAAACGGAACTATTTTATATGGTCGAATTATTGATATTTTAAACCGGGGAAGTGAAGCAGCTATCTTAGCATTAGGTATGACCTTAGTTGTTTCTTCTTCTGCAGGTACAGATATTTCGGTTGGATCGGTTATGAGTTTATCTGCTTCTGTTTGCTGTATGTTACTTGCAGGATATGGAGTAACTTCTACTTCAGAATTAGCAGTTCCATTGGTGGTTGGTCTCTTAGGAGCTCTTCTCATTGGATGCCTTTGCGGAGCCTTTAATGGATTTTTGGTTGCCCATCTAAAAATACAGCCTATGGTTGCAACTTTGATTCTATTTACCGCAGCACGAGCAATCGGACTTTTGGTTTGTAACGACATGATCGTTTACGTTCGTAATGATAGCTTTGGATTCTTTGGAAGTTTCCTAGGACCAATTCCAACACCGATTATTATTACAGTAATTTGTGTATTAATCTTAGGAACAGTTTTGAAAAAAACAGCTCTCGGTACCTACATTCAGTCTGTAGGTATTAACCCTAAGGCATCAAGAATTGCCGGATTAAATTCAAAGACAATTATCTTTTTAACCTATGTACTTTGTGGATTGTTTGCTGCTGTTGCAGGTATTATGCAGTCTTCTAGAATTACATCAGCTGATTCCAATAACATTGGTTTATACATGGAATTAGATGCAATCTTAGCAGTTGCATTGGGTGGTAACTCCCTTGGTGGTGGTAAGTTTAATCTTGCCGGTTCCATCATTGGTGCGTACACTATTCAAGCGATTACAACAACCTTATATGCTCTAGGTGTTTCTACTAGCCAGGCACCGGTATATAAGGCTGTAATCGTAATCATTATTGTAGCAATTCAGGCGCCTCCTGTTCAGGCATACTTCAGAAAGAAGTCAGCTGCAAAAAATGCAGTAAAGGAGGTAGCATAACATGAAAAAAACAAAACTTAACGGAAATACAATACTCCTTTTTATAACCATTGCACTCTTTATAGTGCTCTATGCAGGTGGATGCATTGCTTACGGTGAAAAGGGATTTACCCACTTCCAAACATTCTTAAATATTTTAATCACAAATGCAGGATTGATTTGTATTTCCTGCGGACTTACCGTAGTAATGCTAACCGCCGGCATCGACATTTCTGTTGGTGCTGTGGTTGCCATGGATTGTATGTTGTTAGCAGTAGGAATGCAAAAAGGCATTGGGGCAGTACCAATGATTTTAATCATTCTTTTAATAGGTGTTGTATTTGGTGCTGTTCAGGGTTATTTAATTGGTTATTTACAGATTCAGCCATTTATTGTTACTATGGCGGGAATGTTCTTTGCAAGAGGTATGACAGCTGTTATCTGTACAGATCAGATTTCTATTACCCAGGAGACCAATGAACTGTTTTATAACATTGCAAATTACAAAATCGTTCTACCATTTGGTGGGTATACCAACAACCATGATGTATACGTATCGCCTTACATCCGAGTAGGAGTTGTGGTTGCGCTTGTAGTACTTATCGCTGTATTCTTGATGCTTCGTTATACAAAGTTCGGTCGTGCCCTATATGCAGTAGGTGGTTCAGAACAGTCTGCTGCTATGATGGGATTGAACGTAAAGTTTACTAAATTAAAAGCATATGTACTTTGTTCTGTGTTGACCTCAATCGGTGGAATCTGTTATTGTTTAAACACAATGTCAGGTTCGGTACAGCAGGCACTTGGATATGAGATGGATGCGATTTCATCTGCCGTTATCGGTGGTACACTTCTTACCGGTGGTGTAGGAAATGTTATAGGTACATTCTTTGGTGTACTAATTAATGGAACCATATCTTCTATCGTTAAGACCAATGGTAAATTGGCAAGTTCCTGGCCGAATATCTTAACAGCAGCCCTACTCTTCTTATTCATCGTAATTCAGAGTATCTTTGCAGTGTTAAGAGAAAAAAAGAAGGCTTAACTATTGGGGAATTTAGTTTGAAGAGGAAATATTTACATAAAAAAATGATTGCAATTATGCTGGCCCTTTGTACAGGGCTGGCATTTTGTGCATGCGGAGCAAAAGAAAAAGAAGTCGTGGAAAAAGAGACCGCTCTTACTACCGTTGGGTTTTCTCAAATAGGAGCAGAATCAGATTGGCGGCTTGCCAGTACATCCTCTATGCAGGCATCGTTTAATGCCACCATGGGGTATCGTCTGGTATATGATGATGGTCAGCAAAAGCAGGAAAACCAGCTAAAGGCCATGCGAGAATTTATTGATTCCGAAGTGGATTATATTGTGTTAGATCCCATTACAGAACTTGGCTGGGACGCAACACTTATGGAAGCAAAGGAAGCCGGAATACCTGTCATATTAGTGGATCGACAAGTCAGTGTGGAAGATGACTCTGTTTATACAGCCTGGGTAGGAAGTGACTTCCTATTAGAAGGACAAAGAGCTTGTGCATGGTTGGAAGCATATCTTTCGTCTATTTCCTATGAGGGAGAAGTAAACATTGCTCATATTCAGGGAACAACAGGCTCTAGTGCCCAGATTGGAAGAAGTGATGCACTAGAGGAAGCAGCTGAACAGATGGGATGGAATATAGTGGCTCAAGAGGACGCTGATTTTGTACAGGCAAAGGGCCGTGAAGTAATGGAATCCATGCTTGAGGAATGTGGAGATTTGATAAATGTAGTATACTGTGAAAATGATAGTGAGGCTCTAGGCGCCATTGAAGCCATCGAAAACTATGGTAAAACACCGGGGAGTAATATTGCAGAAGGTGAAATCATGGTGATTTCCTTTGATGCAACAGAAGATGGACTGCGGCAAACCTTAGCGGGAAAAATTGCTTTAGATACAGAGTGTAATCCGAACTATGGAACCGTAGCAGAAAAGCTGATCAGTAGCTTGAAAAAGGGCGAAATTGTTCCTCACGAATACTATATGGAGGAGAGTCAGTTTAGTGGTTTGTCTGAGGTAAACACTATAACAGTAGATGGAAAGACTTATGATGTGACGATGGTGACAGATGCCATTATAGCTGGACGAAATTATTAGCATGAATATTCTTATTTGCGTGGTAATCAATGTAGTTTTTGCAATAATTATTCGGAAACTAAATATCTTGCCGGAGGAAGGCTTTCGCAAACTTCTTCACATTATTTTACTTATTATTTTAACGGTATGGGTATTGAGCTACGACTCCTGGAAGGAAGCTGTAGGAACGATGATTGTCTTTGTCATCGTAATCTATCCCGTCCTTTGGTTCTTTGAAAAAAATGAAAAACTAGAGGTGTTTTTCGCAGGCCGGGATAAGGGAGAACTAAAGCAAAGCCTTACGATTATGGGGCTTATGTTTATTTTGGTATGCTTTGTGTGTGAAGGGCTTTATGGAAGTAAAGTGCTAGCCCTTGCAAGTATTTATGCCTGGGGACCGGGAGATGCAGCAGCCGCTTTAATCGGGAAAAAATATGGAAATCATAAAATCGTTATGAAAAAAAGCTTAGAAGGAAGTTTGGCTATGTTTGTTTTTTCCTTTGCGTTTGTTTTTGTCTTGTTGTATCTTGGTGAAGGCTATAATTTCGTTGTAATTACTGTAGCAACCTTAGTAACGGCATTGGCGGCTACAATATCAGAATTATTTGCGAAAAATGGATATGATACATTGATTTGTCCTTTAACGTCTATGGTGGGATTACTTGCCACATTAAGGTTAATGGGACAAATACAACTTATGTGGTGAGGGTAACAATGGAAAATAAAAAATCAATACATACGCTTTTAATGTCTGTTCTTTTAAGCGCACCAGGACCTTTTGTGCTTGGAGCAGGACTATTGGTAGGACATAGCTCTACGCAGATTTCAGACTTTACCAGACGAAGCATAGAATTCTTGGCTTTAGTATTAGCCCTGGTTTTATTTGTCGTTACCGAGAAGAAAAGCAATATGACAGAGGCTGAAAAGAATAGAATAAAAGCAAATGGAAATCGAGTGATTGGAACCTTAATGTGTCTGAGTGGCACGGTGATGCTTTATGTTTTATTTACCGTAAATCAAAGATCAAAGGGAAATGTATTACCTGCTTTTGTGATTGCTGCTTTAGGAGCTGCGGTAAATAGCTTCTTCTTTTTTAGATATACAAAACTTTATAAGGAAACAAACAATTCTATTTTGGGAGTTCAGGGAAGGTTATATGGAGCAAAATCTTTAGTGGATCTTTGTGTATCCTTAACCCTCTTAATTATTCTGGCCAATCCCACCGGGATTCTTGCCTTTCTGTTTGACTTTTTTGGAACCATAATCGTATCCATTTATATGATTTTTTGTGGGATTCAAACAATTCGTGAAACTAAGGTTGACAGGGCATAATAAAACAATTATATTTACTTTTGGAAATTACAGAGTAGACCTTATTGCGTTAAGTGCTGAGTATACAGGGAGTTGATATTCAGACGAAAAGCTAGTCTTGCGGTTTTAGGGTCGCATCCCGCTGTTACATATGGAGAAGCATGCCTCTTTATGTATATGTAGGATCACATAAGGAGGTATTTTTTTATGAAAAAATTGAAAAATGTTCAAGTACTAACGGTATCTGCCTTTTTGGTAGCAATTGCAACTGTATTAGGATTTTTTAAGATTCCTATTACTGAATTAATTGAGATTCGATTCCAGTTTTTGCCAATTGCAGCAGGTGGAGCCATGTTTGGCCCGGCAGTAGGTGGAATCATCGGAATGCTTACAGATGTGTTGGCTTATTTAGTAAAACCTACAGGTGCATTTTTCCCGGGATTTACGATTTCAAGTATCTTATCTGGTATTATCTATGGATTGTTCTTCTATAAAAAGAAAATTACAATTCCAAGAATTATTGTATGCCAGTTAACAGAGACAATCATCTGTAGCCTTATCATCAATTCCATTAATCTTTCCATTCTCTATGGAAATCCAATTAATGTAGTTATGGCTACAAGACTTCTTAAGGTGCTTGTGATGTTCCCTGTAAACACAGTAATCTTAACAGTAATGTTAAAAGCTCTTCCTAGAGTAATGCCTTCAAATATGAGGGAAAATTTTGCAAAATAATAAGTAAGGAGATGTGATTGTGACAAAGAATCAGTTACTTTCGTTTTTACAATCATATTCAAACAGTGGCTCTGCTCTTGGATTATCAAGGGTAGAGCTACTTTTGGATTATCTTTCTCATCCAGAGAAAAAATTAAAATTTGTCCATGTGGCAGGAACAAATGGAAAGGGATCTACAATCGCTTTTTTATCTTCTGTATTAAGCCAGGCAGGATATAGGGTAGGACGCTTCCAGTCCCCTTGGATTTTTGATTATGAAGAACAAATTCGCATCGGAGAAACTCTTATTTCAGAAGAGGATTTGATTGCAGTTGGAAAAGAAGTAATCTCCTGCGCAAAGCAGATGGTAAAAGATGGATATGAGATGCCAACGGAATTTGAGATGCTTGTGCCAATGGCCTTTTTATATTTTTTGAAACAAAACTGTGATATTGTTCTATTAGAAGTGGGATTAGGTGGAGAAGGAGATGCTACAAATGTCATTCCAACACCGCTGATTTCCGTAATTACAAAAATTTCTTACGATCATATGAACTATCTTGGTGAGACCATAGAAGAAATAGCGATGGCAAAGGCGGGGATTATAAAAGAAGGCGGAAAAGTGGTGCTTTCTCCTCAACCCAGAGAAGCAGAAGAGGTTTTTTCAAAAAGGATAAACCTCTGTCATGGAGACCTGTTTGAATGGAAAGAAATCCCAAAGGAGTTTGTGCTGGGATTAAAGGGCGGCTATCAAAGAGAAAATGCATCATTGGCCTATACAACGCTTTTGCTGTTACAACAATTGGGGTATGAAATTTCAAATGAGGATATGAAAAAGGGATTTGAAAGCGCCACCTGGCCGGGAAGATTTGAAGTGTTAAAAGAACAACCTTTATTCCTGGTGGATGGAGCCCATAACGAAGACGGGGCTAGGGCCCTGGCTAAGGCTTTAGAAGAAACCTATCCGGACAAAAAGTTTTCTGTGATTATAGGGATACTTGCAGATAAAGAGTATGAAAAGATTCTTGATCTTATGCTCCCTTATGCAAATAAAGTCTTTTGCATTACTCCAGAGAATCCTAGAGCATTGCCCAAGGAGGATTTAAAACAGGTCATAGTAGAAAAGAAAAAAGGACTGCCTGTGACATGTTGTGAGTCTCTTTTCGATGCCTTAAAGGAGTCATATTATAATGATAATGAACCAACCTTAGCATTTGGCTCACTTTATTATGTTGGGAAAATAAGAAAATTATTTTTTGATATTGACAGATGATAATTAACAGTGTATTCTAACAATAGATTGCACACAATTTAATTTAAACAAATATAATAATAGTAAGTAGAAATGATTTAGGAGGTTATTATTATGATTTATGACGTAATTATTATTGGAAATGGTCCCGCAGGACTTGCAGCAGCTATTTACGGAAAGAGAGCAGGCCTTTCTACTTTATTATTATCTGATTCCCCTATGGCAGGTGGACAGATTACATCTACTTATGAGGTTGATAATTATCCTGGTCTTCCAAAGATATCAGGATTCGATTTAGGAGATAAAATGAAGGAGCATGCAGATGCCTTAGGTGCTGAGTATGCTACCGGAAGAGTATCTGAGATTGTTGATAATGGAGATACAAAGACATTAAAGACTGTTGATGATGGAGATTTTGAGGCGAAGGCTGTAGTCATTGCTACAGGAGCAGATCATAGAAAACTCATGATTCCAGGTGAACAGGAATTAACAGGAATGGGTGTTTCTTACTGCGCTACTTGTGATGGAGCCTTCTTTAGAAATAAAAGGGTAGCTGTTGTTGGTGGTGGAGATGTTGCTTTAGAAGATGCAATTTTCTTATCACGTTTTGCAGAAAAGGTTTATCTCATTCACAGAAGAGATGAATTTAGAGGTGCAAAGGTATTACAGGAGCAGGTAAAAGCCATTGATAAGATTGAAATCGTTTATGACACTGTTGTAGATGAAGTAGTTGGTAAAGATTCTGTTGAAAAGATTTTAACAACTAACAAAAAGACAGGTGAAAAGAGTGAAATCGAACTTAATGGTGTGTTTATGGCGGTAGGTATTGTACCAAACGTTGCAAATATCAAAGGTCTTCCTGAACAGGATAAGGGTGGCTACCTTGTAGCTGGTGAAGATTGCGTTACCAGCATTCCTGGAATTTACGCTGCAGGTGATGTTCGTACAAAGCAGTTACGTCAGGTAATCACAGCTGCATCTGATGGAGCAAATGCTATTACTTCCATTGAAAAATATCTAAACGGACAGGTATAGAGTTTCTGGTATTATATATAGAAGAAAACCCTCACTTGACATAGCGGTTTCCAGTTGCTATAATGACGAAGTAACAAGTTGTAACAAAATCGTAACATTTACTGAAGAGTAGGAAATTTAGTAGGGGGATGTTACAAAACAAGGAGTTAAATACATCATGAATAGAAATCGAAAGATGAAAGTCGTGACTTATTCATTGGCAGCAGGATTACTAATCGGATCTGCTTCTTTTGCATCTGTTGCAGCACCTTTGGCAGGAGCTACGGCGGTTCTTTCAACAGACGTTGAGACACAGACTGAAGCGAATTCATATTCCACATTGTCAGGAATAAACTTAGCTATGGCGGGAATGCTAAGTACAGCAACTACAGAAGCTCAAACAGAAGTAACTGAGAGCGAAACAGAAGCAGTTGCATCTGAAGAAAATAAAAATGAGGCGGCAGACTATACAGGTATAGCGATTGCCCAGGTTGATAATTACGTAAACGTTCGTTCTGAAGCTTCCGAAGAAGGAGAAGTTTTAGGAAAGTTATATAACAATAGTGCAGCAGAAGTGTTGGCTACAGAAGGAGATTGGTACAAAATCTCATCTGGAAGTGTAACAGGATATGTTAAGTCTGAATTTGTTGTTACAGATAATCCAGAATTAGCAGCATCTGTTTCAACAAGACTTGCTACTGTCAACACAGAGACATTATATGTACGTGCAGATGCATCTACTGATGCAGAGATTATTAGCATGGTTCCTTCAGGGGACGATTTAACCGTAACTGATGAATCTACATTAGATTCCGGCTGGGTTAAGGTTTCAACTGAAGATGGTGATGGATATGTATCTACAGATTATGTAGCATTATCTACCGAATATATTTATGCTGAATCAAAAGAAGAAGAGGAAGCCAGATTAGAAAAAGAAGAGGCTGAAAGAAAGGCTGCTGAAGAAGCTGCAGCTGCAGCTGTTTCATCTAGATCTTCTAAGTCAAGCAGTAGCTCTTCATCAGGCAGAAGTTACTCAGCTCCTTCTGGTACATCCGGAAGCGCAGTTGCATCTTATGCTTGCCAGTTTGTTGGAAATCCATATGTTTATGGTGGATCTTCACTTACAAACGGAACTGACTGCTCAGGATTTGTAATGAGTGTATATGCAGCATTTGGTGTTAGTCTTCCTCATTCATCCAGTGCAGACAGAAGCGTTGGTTATGCAGTCAGTACAGACGCTATGCAGCCTGGAGATATTGTTTGCTATAGTGGACATGTAGCTATCTATGTTGGAAACGGAACTATCGTTCATGCTTCTAACCCTACAAACGGTATTTGCTACTCAAGCGTTAATTACCGTTCCATTTTAGCTGTAAGACGTATCTTCTAAGAATAAGACGGTTTATGAACCCCGATCATGGATTGATCGGGGTTTTTTTATAAGAAAAATCCGAAACATATACAAATTTAAAGACGTTATTCAAAATTTCTGAAAACGATTTTTCAAGTGTAAATTGCATTTTCTTCAATTTGCACAAATTTTACAAATGTATTACGGCTTGAACAGGAAAAGGGGGAGTTATCCACATGATTTATCCACAACTGGCATGAAAACAGGTACGAAAACATAAGTTATAAACGAGTTTTCCACCTTTTCCACAAAAAAGACGAAAAAAACACAAACGAATGTTTTGTGTTTTTTGAATAAAAATCAAAAAAATGGGAATAACGTTTTGACAAAAAAAGTGTAATTCATATTATGTAAAAACTTGTAAAAAGTTTGTAATAAATATGTAGAAAAGCTTAGTTGTCAGATAACTTATACGGAAATCAGACTTGGGAAGGCTGAAAAACAGAGGTTGAGGAAAAATTGCATAATAAAACCCTAATTAACACTTCCATTTTTTGGCAAATTATATTACACTAGGGATTGTAGTTGGGGAAAATACCAAAAACCAAGAGACATAAATTGTGTAAAATGTATAAAAGGGGCATTAGGAGGAACGGAAAATGATTTCAAATCAAATCCTTCAGAAAACCGTAGACGGTTTACATCAAATTACAAAAACAGACTTTGCTGTATTTGATACAGAGGGTAGTGTGCTTGCTACCAGCTTTGCAGATGCGAAGTCCTATGGTGAGACTGTTGAGGAGTTCGCGGATTCGCCGGCTGAGAGCCAAATGGCACTTGGATGTCATTTTTATAAGGTGACAGAAGAAGGAAGAGTCGAATATATCATTATGGTAGATGGCGACAGTGAAGATGCATCCACCATTGGTAAAGTGGCTACGTTCCAGATTCAGGAATTGTTGGTAGCATATCGAGAGAGATTTGATAAGGACAATTTTGTTAAGAACCTTTTATTGGATAACTTATTGCTGGTGGATATCTATAACCGTGCCAAGAAGCTTCATATCGATATCGAAGCAAGACGTGTTGTTATGGTAGTAGAGTTAGAAGGCAATAAAATGGGCGATGAGATGGATCGTGTCCGCAATATCTTTGGCGGAAAGACCACGGACTTTGTAACAGCTGTTGACGAAGGAAACATCATTGTTGTTAAAGACATTGGCCCTGATGGTACTTACGAAACTGTAGATAAGACAGCAGAGGTAATTATAGATGCATTTTCAGATAAAGCAGGAACTTCTGTCAGAATTGCTTATGGTACCATTATCAGTGAAATCAAAGAAGTATCTCGTTCTTATAAAGAAGCGACTATGGCTTTAGATGTAGGTAAGATTTTCTTTAAAGAAAAAGATGTGATTGCCTATTCCGTTTTGGGAATTGGACGTTTGATTTATCAGCTCCCAATCCCGCTTTGTAAGATGTTTATAAAAGAAATCTTTGAAAATAAAACACCAGATCAGTTTGACGAAGAAACATTAACTACCATTAACAAGTTCTTTGAAAATAGTTTGAATGTTTCAGAGACATCAAGACAGTTATACATTCATAGAAATACCTTGGTATATCGTTTGGATAAGCTTCAAAAAAGTACAGGATTGGATCTACGTGTTTTTGAAGATGCCATTACCTTTAAGATTGCACTTATGGTTGTGGAATATATGAAATATATGGACGACCAGGATTTCTAATAGTGAAATAGAAAGAAGTTAATTATTATGATTAAACTTGAACATGTCAGTAAGACATATGAAAAAGGTGTACAGGCCATTACGGATGTAAACCTTCATATTGCTCCTGGAGAGTTTGTGTTCATTGTGGGAAAGAGTGGTTCTGGAAAGTCTACCTTGATTAAGCTTTTGCAAAAAGAACTTCAGCCTACTCATGGAAAAATCATGGTGAATAAAAGAGATATCGGAAATATTACAAGAAAGAATATTCCTGCATATCGAAGAAATATTGGAGTTGTTTTCCAAAATTTCCGTTTACTTCAGGATCGTACGGTGTACGAAAATGTTGCCTTTGCAATGAGAGTTGTAGAAGCATCGAAAAAAGATATTAAAAAGAAAGTTCCTCAGATGTTGTCTTTAGTAGGACTTGCAGCGAAATATCGTTCTTATCCAAAGGAACTATCCGGTGGTGAACAACAGCGTGTTGCCATTGCAAGAGCCCTGGTGAATGAACCTAAGATTCTTTTGGCAGATGAGCCTACGGGAAATTTGGATAACCATAATGCATGGGAAATTATGAAGCTTTTGGACGAGATCAATAAACGAGGTACAACAGTAGTTGTAGTTACTCATAATATGGATATCGTTAAGGCTATGAATAAACGAGTGATTACCATTCGAAAGGGTGTCATTGTCAGTGATGAAGAGGAGGACACCGAAGATGAAGATTAGTACAATCACTTATAATATCAAACAGGGATTGATTAATATTTGGAGAAATAAAATGTTTTCTCTGGCATCTATTGCAACAATGACTGCCTGTATTTTTTTGTTTGGTGTGTTTTATGCATTAGGTATAAACTTTGGTTCTATGGTTCAATCTGCAGAGGAAGGCGTGGCAGTTACAGTTTTCTTCGATGAGGGAATCAGTCAGGAACAGATTGAGACCATCGGAAATGAGATATCAACTCGACCGGAAGTATCGAAGTACAACTATGTATCTGCAGAAGAAGCCTGGGATAGTTTTAAAGAGTATTACTTTGAAGGCCATGAAGAAGCAGCTGCCGGATTCGAAGATGACAATCCCATGGCGAACTCCGATAACTATGAAGTCTATTTAAATGACGTCTCACAGCAGGAGAATCTGGTTGAATTCCTAGAAGGATTAGAAGGGGTTCGAGAAGTAAAACAGTCAGAAATGGCTGCAGACGTTTTGACAGACTTTAATAATTTAGTAGCACTGATTTTTGTGGCTATCATTGTAATCTTAATTGCAGTTGCAGTATTCCTTATCAGCAATACTGTTACGGTAGGTATTTCCGTTCGACGTGAAGAAATAGCGATTATGAAGCTTATTGGTGCAAAGGATACTTTCGTTCGAGCACCCTTTATCGTTGAGGGTGTGGTAATCGGACTGATAGGTTCAGTGATTCCTTTGGGATTGCTTTATTGCCTATACGGCACCATTATTAGCTATGTCTCAGATAAATTTAGCATGTTGAGCTCCTTTATGGAATTTGTTCCTTTACCAACACTCTTTAGGGTTTTGGTTCCGGTTTCACTGATTCTTGGAGTAGGAATTGGTTTTGTTGGAAGTAGATTTACGCTAAAGAGACATTTGAAGGTATAATTATGGATAATAATTTTAATCAAGAAAATGAAATACAGACTCCGGAGTATTTTGCTCCGGAGTCAAACTCTGTTCAAGGAATACCTCCTCAGAAACAGAAATATAATAAATCCTTTAAAAGAGGTTTGCTGGTAGGCGCAATTTCCATGCTTGCAATTTTTGCGCTTGTAGCAGGAATCTTTTTTGGAGTATTTTATCACAGCACAAGTGCAATCCTTACAGATGAAACAGAAGATAAACTTGGTCTTGTGTATTCTGTCATAAAATCCTACTACTATAAAGAAGTAAAGGATGAAGATTTACAGACTGGTACGATTAAAGGAATGGTAGAGGGATTGGATGATCCCTATTCTGTTTACTATACCAAAGAAGAATATGAGTCCTTTTTGATTGAAGCAACAGGCAGCTATGCCGGCGTGGGTGCTGTGTTAACAAAGAATGCGGATACAGGTGTAGTTTCCATTGCCAAGGTGTATGAAGATTCTCCGGCAGAAGAGGCTGGCTTGAAGAAGGATGATATTATTGTTTCTGCTGATGGTTATGATGCAACAGCAGAAGAACTTTCAGAGTTCGTACAGCACATTCGTGGAAAAGAAGGTACAGATGTTGAACTTGTGATCTCAAGAGATGGAGAAGAATTTACGGTTACTTGTACCCGACGTGCCATCCAAGTACCATCTGTTTATTATGAAATGCTTCAGGATGGAAATAGCGATGCCAATATAGGATATATTCAAATCAGTGAATTTTCCGAAGGCACATCAGAAGAGTTTAAGGCTGCAATTGAAGACTTGAAAGCCCAAGGCATGCAGGGGGTTATTTATGATGTGAGAAGTAATCCGGGCGGAATGCTTTCTACGGTTACTGACATGTTAGACTATATTTTACCAGAGGGAACTACAGTTTATATGTTAGATAATCAGGGGGTAAAAACGGAATATACTTCCGATGGAGAAACTTACTTGGATATGCCAACAGTAGTTCTTGTAAATGGTGATTCCGCTTCCGCTTCAGAAATTTTTTCTGGTGCGGTAAGAGACTTTGACTATGGAACACTGATTGGTACCACCACCTATGGAAAAGGTGTAGTACAAAATACCTTTCCTTTTAAAGATGGCAGTGCGTTAAAATTAACCATTGCTTCCTACTATACTCCATCAGGAGAATGCATTCAGGGGAAAGGAATTACTCCGGATGTAGAGCTAGAATATGAATACAGCGGTGATGAGAATAGTGAGTATGATTATTATCAGGATAATCAGATTCTAAAAGGAATCGAAACTCTAACATCAGAAATCGGACAATAAATTGTAAACAGTATTTATATTAAAATCGGACAATAAATGGTGAATAGTATTTAGAATAAAAGAGGTGTCAATTGATTGAATTAGATCAGTTAAAACAACAACTCTCTTCTTATGAAGAGCCATTGAAAGAAATAAAAGCGTCTTTGGATTTGGATAATAAAAGAAATCGAATTCAGGAATTAGAAAGAGAAATGGAAGCTCCTGATTTTTGGAATGATCCAGAGGCTTCTACGAAAAAGTCAAAAGAGTTAAAAAGTATGAAGGATGATTTAAGCATCTACGATTCATTAGAAGAACTCTTTGGAGATATAGAAGCCTACATTGAACTTGGAAATGAAGAGGAAGATCCGGAAATTGTGGAAGAGGCAAAGAGTGCTTTTGAAGAGTTTTTGACTTCTCTTGAACAGATTCGTATGAAGACATTACTCTCAGGAGAATATGATTCTGAATCTGCTATTGTAACCTTACATTCCGGTGCCGGTGGAACTGAAGCCTGTGACTGGGTGTCTATGTTGTATCGTATGTATACCCGTTGGGCTGAGCGTCATGGATTTTCTTTGGAAGTACTTGATTACCTCGATGGAGATGAAGCAGGGATCAAGGCTGTTACCTTCCAGGTGAATGGGGAAAATGCCTATGGACTTTTAAAATCAGAAAAAGGAATCCATCGTTTGGTTCGTATTTCACCTTTTAATGCACAAGGGAAACGACAGACTTCCTTTGCATCCTGTGATGTAATGCCGGATATTGAAAAAGATTTGGATGTAGAAGTAAAGGATGAAGATATTCGTATTGATACCTACCGCTCTTCCGGAGCTGGTGGTCAGCACATTAATAAAACCTCTTCTGCCATCCGAATTACACATTTTCCTACAGGAATCGTAGTTCAGTGTCAGAATGAGAGATCACAGCATATGAATAAAGATAAAGCAATGCAAATGTTAAAAGCAAAACTTTATCTTTTGAAAGAAGAGGAAGAGGCGAAGAAACAGGCTGGTATTCGAGGTGAAGTTTCAGATATCGGATGGGGAAACCAGATTCGCTCTTATGTTATGCAGCCATATACTATGGTAAAGGATTTACGTACTGGAGAAGAGACAGGAAATGTAGATGCAGTAATGGACGGTGCCCTAGATCCATTTATGAATGCCTATTTAAAATGGATGTCCCTTGG
>JAILMB010000301.1 GCA_024692825.1 Lachnospiraceae bacterium
GAAATAGTAATTTTTTAGATACATGGAAAAGAAAAGGATGATTGACAGGAGACTGAAAAACTATGAGTAAGATTGTGATACCTGACGGCTATAAGCCGGCATTGAACTTAAAAGAAACTCAGATTGCCATTAAGACTGTAAAGGATTTCTTCCAGCAGCAGTTAGTGGCAGAATTAAACTTACATCGTGTGTCTGCACCACTTTTTGTCACACCAGAGTCTGGCTTGAACGATAACTTAAATGGTGTAGAAAGACCAGTCAGCTTCGGTATTAAAGAGCAGGATGATCGTCATGTAGAAATCGTACATTCCCTTGCAAAGTGGAAACGTATGGCATTGGGCCGCTACGGCTTTGCTCCCGGTGAAGGTTTATATACAGACATGAATGCAATTCGCCGTGATGAAGATACGGACAATATTCATTCCATCTATGTAGATCAGTGGGATTGGGAAAAAGTAATTAACAAAGAAGAACGTACGGTTGAAACTTTAAAGAATACAGTAAAGGGAGTTTATGATGCCCTTCGCGTTACGGAAAAATACATGTCAAATCACTATGATTACATTCAGTGTATTTTACCAGAGCAGATTTTCTTTATTACTTCACAGGAACTTTTGGATATGTATCCAAACCTTACTGCAAAGGAAAGAGAATACGAAATCGCTAAAGAAAAAGGCGCTGTATTTATTATGAAAATCGGAGATAAGCTTTCCAATGGAGAGCCACACGACGGACGTGCTCCGGATTATGACGATTGGGCGTTGAACGGTGATATTATTGTATATTATCCAGTGACAGATATTGCATTAGAACTTTCATCTATGGGTATTCGTGTAGATGAAACTTCTATGAAAGAACAGCTTGAAAAAGCCGGTTGTCATGAAAGAGAAGAATTACCGTTCCAGAAGAATATCTTGGAGAAGAAACTTCCTTATACCATCGGGGGCGGTATTGGTCAGAGTCGAATTTGTATGTTCTTTCTTCGAAAAGCACACATTGGAGAAGTCCAGGTATCCATATGGCCACAGGAAGAAGTGGACTATGCAAAGGAAAAAGGGGTCATTATTCTATGAGTAAAAATTTGCACACAAAGGCTATGGACATGTTATTAGATGGTGTTCTTAGTCTAAAAGACCGAGATGAAGCGTATTTATTTTTTGAAGACTTGTGCACAGTTGGAGAGTTAGAAGCGTTACAACAGCGCTTTGAAGTGGCAAGAATGCTTCGTCAGGAAAAAACCTATCAGGAAATCGCAGAGGTTACTGGTGCGTCTACAGCTACCATTAGTCGTGTGAATCGTGCCTTAAATTATGGCAACGACGGATATGATATGATTTTTGAACGTTTGGAGGACGAGTCTTGAGTTCAATAGAATTGAATAAGATTTTAAATCCGGAACAGCTCCTTGGTGTGACAACTACTGAGGGGCCTGTTTTAATTTTAGCAGGTGCTGGGTCCGGAAAAACGAGAGTGCTTACCCACAGAGTGGCGTATTTAATGGAACAAGGGGTGGCACCATACAATATTATGGCAATTACCTTTACCAATAAGGCAGCAGGTGAAATGAGAGAGCGAGTAAATAATCTGGCTGGACATGGCGCTGAGCAGGTATGGGTAGCAACATTCCACTCTACATGCGTACGCATTTTAAGACAGTTTGCTGATCGCATTGGATATGATACGAACTTTTCTATTTATGATGCAGATGATTCAAAAACCTTGATGAAGGAAGTCTGCAAACATCTGAATATTGATACGAAAAAATATAAAGAAAAAAGAATCCTTGGAGTTATTTCATCAGCAAAGGATGAGATGATAAACGAAGAAGAATTTGCAGTAAGAAATCAGTCGGATTTCATGATGACAACTTACATTTCTGCATACCGTGAATATCAGGCGAGACTTCGTTCCAATAACGCCTTTGACTTTGATGATTTGATTTTAAAAACAGTGGAGCTTTTAAAGCAGGATCCAGAAGTTTTAAATTATTATCAAAATCGCTTTAAATATATTATGGTGGACGAGTATCAGGATACGAATACTGTTCAGTTTGAACTGGTGCGTTTGCTGGCTTCTTCCCATGAAAATTTATGTGTCGTAGGTGATGATGATCAGTCGATTTATAAATTCCGTGGAGCAAATATTTATAATATTTTAAATTTCGAACAGCATTTTCCAAATGCAACGGTAATTAAGTTAGAGCAAAACTATCGTTCCACCAAAAAGATTTTATTTGGTGCCAATGCGGTAATCAAAAATAACGAAGGGCGAAAAGAAAAGGCACTTTGGACAGAAAACGACGAAGGAGAAAAAATCCGTTTCCGTCAGTTTGATTCTGCCTATGAAGAAGCAGAGTTTATTGCCATGGATGTACGCAGCCAAAAGCGCCGTGGGAATTTTGATTTTAAAGAATGTGCTGTACTTTATCGTACTAATGCACAATCCCGAATCTTAGAAGAGAAGTTTATCAATGAAAATATTCCATATCGAATTGTAGGTGGAGTAAACTTCTATGCCAGAAAAGAAATCAAAGATATTTTGGCATACTTAAAGACCATTGATAACGGTGATGATGATATTGCGGTTCAGCGAATTATCAATGTGCCAAAGAGAGGAATTGGAGCGACTTCTTTAGGGAAGGTTTCTACCTATGCCAGAGAAAACGAAATGAGTTTTTATGCGGCCCTATTAGAAGCTTCAGAAATCTCAACCCTTGGAAAAGCATCTGGAAAGATTGCTCCGTTTGTGGAGTTTATTGAGAAAATAAAAATCAAACTTCCAGAGTATACAGTGCCGGAAGTAATTCGTGAAGTATTAGATGGCACAGGATATATTGAGGAACTACAGGCAGAAGGAACCGATGAAGCCTTAGTTCGTGTGGAAAATATTGAAGAATTAATCAATAAGGCAATTCTTTATCAGGAGGAAAATGAAAGTCCAACGCTTTCAGGATTCTTAGAAGAAGTGGCTTTGATTGCAGACATTGATCGATTAGATGAAAATGAAGATTATGTTGTCCTTATGACACTTCATTCTGCCAAGGGATTGGAGTTTGAAAACGTCTATATGGCTGGAATGGAAGATGGTCTTTTCCCATCCATTATGACAATCTCAGGGGACGATGATGCAGAATTAGAAGAGGAACGACGTCTTTGCTATGTGGGAATTACACGTGCAAAGAAGCTTCTTACCATGACAGCAGCAAAGACCCGTATGGTTCGTGGGGAATGGCAGTACGGCGCGATTTCAAGATTTGTAAAGGAACTTCCTTCGGAAATCGTAGATGGAAATACCTGGGAAGGAAAATCAAGAGATTTTGCAGCGACTTCCTTCAATGAACCGAAAAAGAGTTTTGCAGAAAAGAAAAAAGAGGCTACAAAACCAACGGTAGCTTCTTCTTATGCAGCAAAGTTAAAGGAAATAAAAGCAGTTAGTGCAGGAACAAAAATTGAGAAAAATGCCCTTCCTTATGGAGTGGGAGATCGAGTTCAGCACCAGAAATTTGGAGAAGGTACTGTGAAAAACATTGCTGATGGTGGCAGAGATTTTGAGGTAACAGTGGAGTTTGACAGAGTAGGGGTAAAGAAGATGTTTGCATCTTTTGCGAAACTTCAAAAGTGTTAAACGAGGATATTAAGTATGAAAAAAGGACAAATTGTTAGAGGACATGTGATTGCAATGGATTTCCCAAACAAAGGATTTGTGGAAGTTCGCCCGGAAGATAATGAAGGAATAACGGAGCCTGAGAAGCTTCGTGTAAACAATGCAATCCTTGGACAGGTAGTGGAGTGTTCTGTCAAAAAAGCTAGAAAGAACAAAGCTGAGGGAAGATTACTTTCGGTAATATCTCCTTCTTTGTTAGAAAAGAAAGAGGATTACTGTCCTCATTTCGGTGAATGTGGAGGATGTCTTTATCAAAAGATTCCTTATGATGAACAAACCGCATTAAAAGCAGAGCAAATAAGACGTTTACTCGAACCTGTAATTGGAGAAGAGTTTACAAACATGTTTGAAGGTGTCATTGCAAGTCCAAAAGAGGAGTACTATCGAAATAAGATGGAGTTCTCCTTTGGAGATGCATATCAAAATGGTCCTCTTGCATTGGGCATGCATAAAAGAGGCAGCTTCTATGACATTGTTAATGTAGAGGGCTGTCGTATTTGTGCCGAAGATATGAGCGAAGTGCTTCGCATAACCCTGGCCTATTTTGAAAAAGAAAATATCAGCTATTATCATAGAATGCGCCACAATGGATATTTACGTCATTTACTGGTTCGTCAGGCTGAGGCTACAGGAGAAATCCTGATTGATTTAGTTACTTCAGGGGAAGCACCTTCTTATCTTGGAACAGATATTAATGGGAAAACGGGAGAAGAAGCGGACTTTTCTCTTGGAATGAAGACTATCCAAAAGTCAGAAGATGACCTTTTAGAAGGCTGGAAAAATGCTCTTTTAGAAGGACGCTACAAAGGAAAAATCACTGGAATTTTACATACAAAAAATACCAGAGAAGCAGACGTAGTGGAAGATCATGGAACAAGTATTTTATATGGAGCAGATTATTTTGATGAGATATTGCTTGGCTTGAAGTTCCATATTACACCATTTTCATTTTTCCAAACAAACTCTCTTGGGGCAGAAGTGCTTTATATGAAGGCACGTGATTATATTAAGAGTACCTTTACGGGGGGAGCCTGTGTTTATGATTTGTACTCCGGTACAGGTACCATTGCTCAGATTATGGCAGATGCAGCCGATAAGGTGATTGGTGTGGAAATCGTAGAAGAGGCAGTGGAAGCTGCAAAGGAAAATGCCAAAGAAAATGGCCTTGCTAATTGTGAATTTATTGCCGGAGATGTGCTTAAGGTCTTAGATGATATTAAAGAAACACCGGATTTTATTATTTTAGATCCTCCAAGAGATGGAGTGAATCCAAAGGCTTTAAGAAAGATATTAAACTATGGTGTAAATTCCATGATTTATATCTCATGCAAGCCAACCTCTTTAGCCAGAGATTTGCCATCATTTTTTGAAGCAGGCTACAAGGTGCAAAGAATATCTGCTGTGGATATGTTCCCTTCCACTGCTAATTGTGAGGTTGTTTGCTTACTTACGAAATCGTAAAAAATATATTGTTGTGAAATATGAGAGAGTAGTTTTTACATAAACTACTCTTTTTTGTGTATTATGACAGTTTTTTGCCTAAAATTTTGACATTGTATCAATGGAATGAAAATCCTCCTGTGATAGAATAAAGTTGTTTGGAGTCTATCGTGAGGAGGTATCTAAAATGAGAATGAGGGACTGGAAAATTGGGACAAAATTGTTACTTATGGTGTTGCCTTTGGCAGTGGTTTTACTATCGACTGTATTTTATACATCTTATAACCAGATGCAGGTATTTGAGAAGGCAAGATCAAATTACTATGAGCAGATTAATTCTTTAAATGTTGCACTTTTAGAGACTGATCGAGACATGTATCAGGCTCAGCTGGCTGAGACCAGATACTATTACCAGAAAAATGAATCCAGTAAGGAAATTTTACAGGGGTATCTTGATTCCTACGAAGAAAACTATCAGGAAGCAGAAGAAGGAATCGAAAAAATCAGAACCCTATTTGAACATTCTGATGATTACCTGTACACACAGTTGATATTAGAAGGTCAGAATAAGAATAA
>JAILMB010000008.1 GCA_024692825.1 Lachnospiraceae bacterium
CAGAGTAAATCTTTGTAGTACAGGGTGCTTTCAACCACCCTTATGTAACGCCACGGAAGTTACACCGATAAAATGTAGGAGACTAACCTCGAACTACAGGGCAGTTACAATCCCATTAGCTTTAGCTGATGGGTAGTTGAATTATAATTGTCAAATGCTTAAGAAAAATGTGATAAAATAGAGATGCAACGATAAAATGTACTTGAATATTGAGAAATATTTGCGATAGCTTATAGGGGATTACAATGGAAGAACGGTGGATTGTTGAAATTATTAATAGTGCTATGAAAGTTGTGTGGAACTATCGAAAGCAATTTTTCTGTAAAGGGGCAATAGCGCTACGGGAGACAATCAGCCTTTTGCAGAGCCATGCAAATCAGCTCATAGAGTTTGGAGGAGAAGAAATCTTTCTGACTATGGGATTTTCTATGTTGTTAGATGCCCAGGAAAGAGAAGATGAAATATTAGTTGCTGATGTGTTAGAGGGACAGACGATACCTGCTCTTGAGCAGTTGGTACAAAACCTTCAGATGAATCATTCTCCTGAGGAGAAAAGTGTTCTTGAAAAGAATCTTTCTTCACTTAAATCAAGGGGACAGGAAGTTCTTGTGCAAAAAATAGAGGCTGCATGCCCAAGGAATGGTTGTGAGTATATTGCGGAGTATACAGCTTCTGGTCATCCTACGATTTGCCTTATGGAAAATGGTTCTTCCTATTATATCAGCGGAAATAATAACCCCTATCGGGATGCGCTTTCCTTTGTTATGGCAAATACAGATGGTAATTACTATGAATATACTTTGCTGGGAGCCGGATTGTTTTTTGAAGCCCAGGTATTATTGGAACTTCGACCGGATGTGAAGCTGACTGTGGTGGAAGAGGATTTGTATCTTTTGAAATTGGCATTATCCCTTCGTGATTTAACAGAACTTTTTGCTGATGAACGTTTTTTCTTACTTGCTCAATCTTATACAGAACTGGTGAGAAATCTGGATGCTGAAAAAGAGGATATTTTGATTCGAAAACCGTCTTTGCGTCATATTGCTGCCATAAAGGAACGGGAAGTATTACAGACTTTTTTTGTGAAAAAAATGACTATTTTGGAACAAGCTTTCGTACTGGAGACGGAGTTTCGTAAAAATATCCTGCCGGATAATCAGGTGAAAAGCGTAGATGAATTGACATCATGCTTTGAAGGAAAGAAGGTTTATTTTGTTGCTGGGGGACCTTCTTTGGATGGTTGTATAGAGTACTTAAGGAATCGGGAAAAAGACTCTGTCCTTATATGTGTGGGCACTTCCGCAGCCAGATTAAAAAGCGAAAACATCACACCTGATTTTGTGATAGTTATAGATGTGGGTGAGAATATTTATCGTCAAATAAACGGAAATCTAAATGAAAATCTTACGTCACTGATTTATATGTGTTCTGCGAATGCAAAAGCAGTAGCGTCATTTCAAGGGAAAAAATATGCGGCTTTTCAAAAGGGATTTGAGTTGGCAGAGTCATATGCAGGTAAGAATGGTTATTCTTTGATTTCTACCGGCGGATCTGTTTCCACCACAGCATTGGATATTTGCATTCGTTTTGGAGCCAAGGAAGTAATTTGCATGGGTTTGGATTTGGCGTATACAAATAACAAGAGCCATGCAAAAGGAACGATTAGTTATAGTGAGATGGTATCAGGGAGCACGACACCTATGGTGAAATCTGTAGCTGGCGATATGATACCAACTGCTAATAATTTACATGCGTATCACCGTTGGATTGAAAATCGTATTCGAGATGAGAAGAATACAAAGTTTATCAATGTTTCCAATGGAGCATATATCAAAGGTATGGAAAATATATCAGTTGAGGAGGCTGATTAGCAAGGGGGTTTTATATGAGTGAAATGAATATTGCAAGTTGCTTAAATGAAGCATATGTTCCATACACATATGTGATGCTGAAGTCCTTGTTTGAATCCAACAAAGGAAATAACATCACTGTATTTTTACTGCACAACGGATTGACTGAGAAGTCCACGAAAGCATTTTTTGATCTCACCAAAAGCTATGGGCAAGTTTTAGAGCTTTTGGGGGTGACCAGTTTTTCTATGGATTCCCGCATCTATGAACAAAGTGGATGGGATGAGATTGTGATGTATCCTCTTTTGCTGTGGGATATTTTGCCGGAAAAAGTGGATCGTGTTTTATATCTGGATGGCGATGTAATCGTAAATAAGGATTTATCAGATCTTTACAATATGGATTTTGAAGGACAGGATCTTATTGTTTGTCCGGATATTTTATCTCCTGATTCTGGTCAAAAGTACAGAAGCAATTTTGAAGACAATCAGTATTTTAATACTGGGATGATGGTGATGAATGTTGCTAAAAATCGTGGGAAAAGATTGATGCAACAATATGAAAAGACCGAGCGTGAATTGCGTTATAAACTTCTGTATCCCAGCCAGGATTTATTGAACTTTGTACATCAGGGACAGGTACTTTATGTAGATGCCCTCAAGTACAATTTCCCAACTTATGAGGGACGACATAAAGATGGAGGATATAATGAAGAACGGGTCAGAAAAGAAGTCAGTATTCTCCATTTTTCAGAAAAGAAGCCCTGGGATGAGGGAGATCATAAGTTTTATGATATTGAAAACCTTTGGTGGGAGATGTGTGATGGTTCTCCTTATGAAGGTTTCTTCGAAAAGGATAATTTGATTTGCGTTTTAGATTTAAATAAGGATGATGACGCGAAAAAAACGATTCAATCAGCCAGAGAAGTTTATAAGGATTATTTCCGTAAAGGTCGTATTACTTTTGCAGATGCTTGTGGTGTTGGGAAAGAAGCGATTTCTACAATACCAAACGTGGATTACTTCGATGTATCCAAAAAGAATTATTCCTCTGTGGCGGAATTAAAAAACTATGTAGCCAGAAAACTTTCCTTTGATAAAATACTTTTTTTAAAAGCAGGAGAAGAAGTAGCAAGTGCATTCGAACATGCTTTTTTTGGGAAAAAGACGTTTGAAGATTTAGGGGGATTTGCAGAAGAATTGCATTCTGGTGAAGAGCGTGAATTTGCTCTTCGAATTCTATCCTATGGCTACGGCGATGATCTGCTCTTTTGGAAAGAAGATAAAAAGGATTTGGAAGAAGCTTTACAAAGAGGAGACTTTAAACGTCCGATTTTGATTTTAACAGGAGAAAGTGAGCATCGGGCGGATTTGGATTTCTATGCGCAGCATTTGGGATATGAGCTTCGTCGACATGGTCAAGGTGTAATTTACATCAGTGATAATTTTCAAAATATCAATAAGATTCAACATTATTTTATGTTGCCTTTGAAAGCGGTTGTAGGATTCCAAACAAAGATTTACGGTGTACATCTTCCTTCAGGAGATTATTTGGGAAACGTTACCTCGGCGCCTAAATTTAACTTCATCTTTGACCATCCTGTTTATATGGCAGATGAGTTGATGAAAGAGGTGCATAGACTTTATGTTTTATCTCAAGACGAGGCCTATGTAGATTACGTTAAAAAGCATATGCCTCAGGTTGAAATGTTCTATCACTTTTCAACTGCGGGAATTGAGTGGAAGAAAAAATGTGAGAAAGAATATGATATTAGTTTTCTTGAAGCTTATGATGATTATCGGCTGCAGGAAGATATGATGTATACGCTACCTCAAAACTATAGAGATTTATCAAAACGTTTTTACAGAACACAGCTGGAAGAACCCAATAAACGTGCAGAAGAAATACTGGATGAGATTTTTGATGCCATGGGATATGAGGTGGATGAAGAGGAATACACAAAGACTTTATTTGCTATGAGGTATGCTGTAAAAGCTGCTATGTATAAATTCCGCGAAAAGATTGTAGAGACTCTTTTGGAGGGTGGTGTTACAGTTGATGTCTTTTCTGATTCATGGAAGCAGGCGCCTTTTGCAAAGCATGATCATCTTCGAATTCACGAGGAAGTGCCTTGTACAGACTATGGAGAGGTTATGTCAAAAAGCAGGCTTTCTCTCAATGTAATGTCGTGGCATAAAGGTGGCATGACGGAACGATTGAGTACGGCTATGCTGAATAAGAGTGTTTGTGTGACAGATAAGACCACTTTTATTGAGCGGGAGTATCCGGATGAAATGCTTTTGTTTGATTTACAGGATTATTCAGATTTGGCAGAACGAGTCAAAGAAGTTTTATCTAATGATGCCAAAAGAGAATCTATAGCTGAAAATGCTTATAAGAAAGGAAAAAAGACCCAGACCTGGAGTGAAAAATCAAAAGAATTTCTGAAAATAATAGAAAAGACACAAAAATCAGAAAATGTCTAAAAAACAAATCGAGCTTTTCAATATGTTGTATTGGAAAGCTCGATTTTTGGCTGTTTTTGCGTACATTTTGTTGATGACAGCCAGGGTTATTCGTGTTATGATAATTATGAGTAAATGGATATTTATACCCTAATGTGGTCGCTTTGTATATTTTTTATATACCGGATGCAGGGTGGCGTTCCGGCGACACTATATTTCATGGAAGAAAGGAGGGGAAGTCTTATGGCGCTGATTAATAATTCGAATGTCTACGATTATTATCTTTCTACCTACGCCAAACAAGCTGGCGGTAGCCGCTATGATACACATAAGAAGAGTGAGCTTCGCGGTGTTTACAACCGCATGGTTAAGACAAATAAAGATGCCCCTCTGTACAAGATGAACATCGATGACGATGCTCTGAACTTCGTCATTGATTTGAAAGAGACAGCCAGAAATATGCAAAACGTGGTTTCCTCTCTTACATCTGAAGGGGATGACATTGAGTCTGTATTCTACAAGAAGATTGCAGTTTCTACAAACGAAGATGCTGTAGATGTAGAGTACGTAGGTGATGATAAAAACCCGGATACACCGGTGTTTGAAGTGGGCGTAAAGGCAGTTGCTACCCCTCAGGTCAATACAGGTAATTTTCTTCCTGCAAATGGCAGGGATTTTGAAGCTGGTAGTTATAGTTTCGATTTGGATACTACATCGAATTCTTATGAGTTCCAGTTTAATGTTAATTACGATGATTCAAACTACACCGTTCAGCGAAAGATTGAGCGTTTGATTAATACATCCAACGTTGGGTTGAAAGCTGAAGTGATTACAAATGAAAGAGCGCAGTCTGCGCTACAAATTACATCCAAGCAGACTGGATTGGCAGATAGTGAAGAGTACTTGTTTAGCATTAGCTCAGGAACCGCTTGGAAAGAAATCAAACTGCTTGGCATCGATCAGATTTCTTCTCCTGCAGAAAGCTCTGTATTTACATTGAATGGCAGCGAGCATTCGTCCTTGGCAAATACCTTTACTATTAATCAGGAGTTCGAAATCACCATAAAGGATGTGACACCCGATGGCGAACCTGCTCAAATCGGCTTTAAGGCAAATACGGAAGCTATTGCAGATAGTGTGGACAATCTTTTGACCTCCTTTAATGGATTTTTGAAAGTTGGACAAAAGTACTCCTCCGGCAAAGGAAACAATCAGCTTTTAAATGAAATTAATAGCATCAGTAAGAGCTATGCATCGGAGTTGGCGAAAGTAGGTATTCTGATTAATGATGATATGTCCTTGGCTTTAGATAAGGAAGCGATGGCTGGCGTGGTTACCGGTGAAGCTGCAAAGGCTGCATTTAAGACCTTGAATAAGTTTAAGGATGCCCTATCCAGAGAAGCGGATAAGACCGCGGTGAATCCTATGAACTATGTGGATAAAGTGGCGGTAGAGTACAAAAATCCCGGCAAGAATTTTGCAGCACCATATGCTTCCAGCACTTATTCCGGGCTTTTAATAGATCAAAGCTTATAAAAGAAGTTATCAAATATATTTGATGGCTTCTTTTTCTTTTATGAGGAAATTCGTTGACAGACAAGGTCTTCCGTGGTATAGTATTCGGGCGATGGAAGATTTTAGGTCTTTTTTTTATGCTCAAAATTTGAGAGAAAAAATGACCGCAAACCTACTAAAAATAAGAAAGTTGAGGTGGAAGTTGTGCGTACAAAAATTACTTTAGCTTGCACAGAGTGCCAGCAGAGAAATTACAATCTGACAAAAGACAAAAAGACGCATCCTGACCGCATGGAA
>JAILMB010000117.1 GCA_024692825.1 Lachnospiraceae bacterium
GTTTTTTCCAACACGTTTACCTTCTACATCGTAAGAAAGAGCCAACAAATCATTTTTCACACAGATTTCATCCACCAGCGGTTGGATCTGCTTCTCCCAGTCACCATTTCGATACTGGTATTTATATCCTTCCACTCGATCGATAGAATTGAAAACGATATGTACATGCATATGAGGATGATCATTATGTACTGCAAAACAATAATCATAATCCTTTAGATATCGTTGGCAGAATTCCTTTCCTACCTTGAAAGCCTGCTCTTCTGTAGCTTCGCCCGGGGCAAAAGAAATAACATAATGATATCCCTGACGGCCATATAGTTTTTGGAAATCCCGCTTCGTCTGAATCATAGCCTCATAAATTTCCTGAGCTTCAGATCCACAATTACTTCCGGTCCATAATCCATCTTCTGTCTTTTCCGGATTCAAAATGTAATGAATGGAATGATGCAGATGCGCATGTGGATTTCCCTTTTTATTGGTTTTAATATTTTTTAGAATCGTTGTTGCCATAAGCACTCATTTCCTTTTCATACAGATTCAATTTCTCATTTAACTCCTGCATCGTATTTAATAATTCCTGCTCAGCAAAGCCGCTTTGAAGAGTCTCATATCTTCGCAAGGCCTGTTCCATCTCCACACGCAGTCTCCGAATATCTGATGCAATTCTCATGAGGTACTTCGCCTGATTCTCATGAAATACATTTTGCCGAATCAACTTACTGATGCTTAGCTCCTTAGTATCTAAAGAATCCTTCGTGAGTTGAAGCAGACGATCATATTCTTCTTTTGTAAAACGTACCGTCACCCGGTAATTTCGCTTTAAATCATTTTCATCCATATCCATTGTCCTCCGTAGTTAGAATCGTATGCTCCAAACGCTTAACATCTTCTGCAGACATATTCCTGCTGCACCGTTCCAAATACTCTTTACGCTCCTTCTCATGCTTCCGCAAAAAAGAAAAGAAGTCATGAGGGCTTCTCATCACTTCTTTCGGTGTTGGCGTAGATACAGAGTTGTTGTGACTAGCTATAAGCTGATTCACAGTATCTAAGTGTTCAACATAATCAGCCAATTCTGATACATCAATCCATTCTTCTTTGATCCAGATTTTAATCATCTGAACTCCCACATAGAGCGCCAGCGTACTTACAGATGATGTTTGATTTTTGGCGTTGGCTTCTTCGATTAGAGGATCCAAATATTTCTCACAGAAGTCGCGTTGAACCCGTAACACTTTTGTTTTATCTGCCATATTTTTTAGCGTTACATATATGTTACATATACTCTTGCTGTTACATATCCGTAACACAATGTCTGTATCAGCCGTATCACCTTATCATTACTGGCTTTACAGTCGATTTATTAGATTCTGTAACGCTACCTCCTCCTTCCTCTTATATATTTTTGCAAGATACGTATTTTGTCTGCCAAAATACCACCTTGTTAGGGGCATCCCCTAAGACCCCTGGCAATACTCTCAAAGGCTTCTGCCGCATATGCATCTTCCTTACAGTCAAGACAAGAATCCATTGCCTTTCGATAAACCTCATCAATAATGGAGTCTAGAAGCATAAGCTTTTCATCTGTACTATTTTCCAATTCCTGACGTAGGTAGCAATAGATTCTCTTTTTCATTTCTATCTCCTGGCTCTTTGCAAATAAATTTGCCTTGGAAGAACCTACCATTTTCAAATAAAAGAGTTCATACTCTTCATCTAACTTTTCTTTTATTGTTCGTGCCATTTTATTCTCCTCCTGTTTCCAGCCTGCCAAAGCAGACCAAATGACTTTTATAATAGTTGCTGTTTAAATCGTGATACCCAATAGGATTTCCGGCTCCATAGCTTTTGCCATCTCCGGCATACAATTCTACATGTGTAATAAAGTTCTCCGTATCATAAGTA
The DNA here is from genome assembly GCA_024692825.1 of Lachnospiraceae bacterium. Lineage (GTDB taxonomy): Bacteria > Bacillota > Clostridia > Lachnospirales > Lachnospiraceae > JAILEN01. The sequence continues at coordinate 1,909 of JAILMB010000117.1, forward strand.
CCACTAAAAAATACCAAGTCTCCCGGCTTGGCATTTTCAAAATCTAAATGTTCAGTTATATCGTATTGAGCCTGAGCAGTTCGAGGTAATTCTAACCCCGCTGCCCGATAGCACCACTGAGTAAATGCTGAGCAATCAATTCCTGTGGCCGGATCCGTACCTCCAAATAAATAAGGTCCCCCCTCCCATTGAAAAGCTTCTGCAAATATTGCTTGGGTCACCTCGTTCTCATACTGACTTACTCGATTTGTGATATCCGCAATAGGACCCAGGATTCCGGCAAATAAGGAGATAAACGAGCATATCATAATCACCGGTGCCAAAATTCCCAATAAAATCGGCGTTATCGTGGCAACGACTACCGTGCCCCACGTCGCCATTAGGGATGCTATCTTTTCTGCAGGTCCGGTAGGAGCTGTTGGTGTATCGCCCATCTCCATCTGCTGCTGTTCAGGAGGCTTAACAGCTTCCTGTACGAGACTGGCTCCCTTCTTTGCTACCTTTACCCCGAGTTTTACAGCTTCTGAAGTTCCACCGGTTGCCACACCTTCTCCTAGAGAAGTTGCCGTCTCTGCAGCCTTTTTAGATCCTTCCTTTGCCACTTCCTTACTCGCTTCCTTACCTCCCTCTTTAGCCAAATGAATAGGCATTTCTCTCGAGGTCTGCGAATGTTTTCTCTCACTGATTCTTTCAGTTGACTCACCCTGTATGTTCTGAGTAGATTCCTTTGCTCGATTCTTTCTCTTCTTCACATCATACTCCGAATCTGACCCCCGAACAGCTTTCCCAAGTTCTGTGCCTCTTTTTGCCCGATCTAAAAAATGCCGCTTTTTCTCCGGAGACATGCGCTCATACTTTTGCCTCTCCCTTTGAGATAAATAGGTCTCAATAGATAGCGCTTCAATTTCTCTTCTTGAAAGCTTCACGCCCTGAATTTCCAGTTCTTTTGCAATAGGATTATCCGTTTTCCCAAAAGCCCCTGCCACCTTCTGAACGCGGCTCTGCATCTGACTCACTCTTGTTTTGCTTTCCTTTGCTACAGCCATAGAATCACCTGCTTTCGTCTACTGCTCCCTCATGGAAATTCGTAGAGAAATGCTGATACAGGATATTGGATTTATCCATAGTCGCATCAAGAAGAATTATTTTCTTTCCCCATACCATCACTCCATGTCCCGGCGTATCTTCTGCTAGTGAAGCAAACTCCTTTGCTGATAATTCCTGAATCTCTGCCAATCTGTTTGCGTCTACTCCACCCTGGTCTAAGAAGCACTTATAACCGCAATTAGAAAACATATCTCGAAGAGCTGGATTATCTAAGGCTCTTGATAAGTTCTGCAAAGCCATGGTAACAATCCCTCCAAACTTTCGATAAGTAACAACAGCATCTAGCAGCATTCTGGCCGATGATGCGTTATTAGTAACTACCTGAGTCTCATCGATAACCAGTCTTGTCGCTCTACGAAGCTTCTTGTTATACTCCATGCGATTCGTTAGGAAAAACATCATTGTAATCATTACCGGCTCCCAAAAATCTTCTCCAACATGTGCTAATCCAAAGACTACAAAACGGTTATTCATATCAACATTGGATGGATAAGCAAACATATCATAGATGCCTTCTGTGTATTCGCTAAGTGCGTTATACAACTGATGAATACATTCTTTATCGGTGAAGTTGTCCGCAGAATCTTCTTTTTCTTTCAGTTTTGCTCTTACATCTACAATCGTCGGCTGCGTCAAATGTTTCTTAGAAAAGACCGTATCATAGACTTCCTGTACCGCCTGACCTACAAAAGTCTTGTGCGTCTGATTAAACTCAATATGATACATGATGGCTTCGCAAAAACTGTTGCACCACTTAATAACCGAAGACACAAACTGCTGTCTCCGATTCTTATCCTTGTCAAAAAATAATTCCTCTGATATCTCCATTGGATTAATATGAAGTGTACTCTTCGGTGTAAAGTCCAGAAACTCTCCACCATACAGAGAACAGATACCCTCCATCTCATTCTGCGGATCTATCATGGTCAAGTCATCATCTGTAGACAATAATGTTTGTGCCACTTCTGTTTCTTTTATCAAATAAGATTTTCCTCCACCGGTATGACCAACAATCATTCCGTGTGGACTCTTTAAACACTTACGGTTTGCAAACACTAAATGGTTTGTAGTCTTGTTGATGCCATACAGCTGACCGTCCTCCTCAATCAAATCCTCAGCATAAAATGGATGCATAGATACAAGGGATGACGAGAAAAAAGCTCTCATATGATTCACCTGACGGCATCCTATAGGAAGCGCTGTATTAAGAGCTTTCAGCTGTACATAGTTATATGTTTCCAGATGAATCCCTTCTCCTCTGGCAGTATCCTGTATAGAGACCACTCGATTATATAGTTCTTCCTTACTATCTGCTGTCACTACAGCAAGAAATCCCGTCAGAATACAGCTTTCATTATTACTATCCATCTGATCCATGTATGCTTCTAATTCATCCCGCTTTTTAGACTTCGTATAGGAAATACCGGCCATTGCCTGCCCGGCTTTTCTTTTTGCATCAATCTCGTTAGAAATTGCCCTGTCATTATTAACATTGGCGTTTTCCAATTTTGTCTTGAGTAGTGCTCGCTCCACCGGTGCATAATCCAAGGTATAGAAAGACGGATATGACACATTGCAGATTCGATGAATCAGCCTCTCATCATTCAATGCAGAATCTACACTTCTTGAAAACAGAACGGAGACAAACATATCATTATTAATTTCCATATAGTCTCGCTTGGATGCATTGATTGCATAAGGAAGTACCTGATGCAGTGGATCATCGCTAAACTGAATCAGTGTCTTATCCGTATCCTGATAGAAAAACTTCCGGATACAGTTGAGCCTGGTCACTGCATCAATAGGGTAGATTTCACTTTTAAATGTTTCAAAAAGATTTTTCAGTTCCACATCCATGCCCAAGAAATAACTTCTGGCATCTTCGTAACTATAGGAACGAACTGTAATCGTGAGATATAGAACCTTTTCCAAATCATATAGTTCTGATTCTTTAATCTTTTGCTTCATCCACTGATGCATCCCCTTTGAAATATCCGGATACTCTTCCTTGTTCTGCTCCGAAAATACCCCATTAATAAACTCGCGCATATTACGATATTCGTTGGCAATAGTAATCTTAAAATCCGTGTTCATGAAATTCAAAAACTTGATAACATTGTTTAATATTCCATCCTTTTGACCCTCATCACAGTCAATGTAATTAATATCTGAGAATACATAGCAACGATCATACAAACATGGATTTACTCCATCCTCTATCTGAAAAATCCCATTCTCATGTATTTTGGCAATTGAAAAGGCCTCCCTGATATTCTTCGGGAAGCCTTTATATGGATGCTGTGACAGTCGAGCCTTTTCTGCAAATTGCTTATTTGGATTTATGACTATCGACATTTCTACCACCTTCTTTCTTTCGACGATTTTGCTTTTCAGCTTTATTCACTCTTTGTGTCACATAGGTCTTTTGTCCTGCATAATTCGTCGTCTGAAATGACAACTGTTTGCACTTATTTGTATATATCATTTCTTTCACCAATCGCTTTGGTTCCATATATCCCTGATATTTGTAAAACCCATATATGATTGCCGGCAGGGCAAGTGGAACACCAAAATAAACTGCCGTTGCCGGTTCCAATCCGGTAAGCTTATGTACCAAATAGGCTCCTCCTACGCCAAATGCTCCACCGATTGCAATGCACACACACTCACGGAAATCAAATCCTTTCCAAAAATCGTCCTTATACTCTGTTAAAAAATCTTTATTTATTCGTATTACCATTTTTTCTTCACTCCTTGTCTACCTTAAATCAGCGGCTCTCTTTAGGAAGTTGTCAGCACCTTTTACGGCTGTAGTCATAAATATCATGGTAACAAAGGATATTAGCACTGCTCCAAATCCATCAAACCAATTGCCAACCGTTGTACCGGCATTTGTGAGGGCTGTTGCTTGTATCATTCTCGAGCCAATTTGAAGAACTATAGCTATAACAACAATTTGAAAAACTGTTGTTAAAAAGCTTTTTATCCAGGCGTAAGCTGTATTCTCCAAGCCTCTGCCACCTGCCCAAGTAGAAAGCATAACCGGAGCCACTGCAGCCAGCATATAAAGATTTAAAAACCTCGCTAAGACCTCCAGCGCGATAATAATGCCACAAACCATGGATGCTATAAGGTAAATTAATCCAAATATGATATATGCCATCACTGCTCCAGCATCAACTTCATTGGAATAAATATGCGGAGTCTCTGTAATCATAATATCCGTCGATAGCAGCCCTGCTGCGTTAAAGAAATCCTGCATTAAACTGATTCCATTTGCCATTAGCACATTGGCAATTATGGTTTTAATAAACAGTTCAATCCACATCTCTATTGTGACATTTTCTCTTAGATTTGCTGCCTGTCGGATAAACCCAATTAAGCAGAACATATTTAACATCACAACTCCTATAGATAAGAACCATGGATACAAAGTTCCAGTCACATAGGTCCATGCTCCCGGGGAATAATCCTCGGGAGATAAACCCATCAACGTTAATACAAGACTCATGAAGAAATCCCAAATGGCTGATCCCAGATTAAATGTCTTTGCAAATCCGAGAAACTCTGATAACCAATCTGGCATAATTCATCACCTACCCTACAAATGCTGAAATCAACTGAGGTGCCAAAACCATAATTAATCCACCACCGATCCGCTTAAAAGCTGATGATTGCATCACACCATCTGTAGATTGCATGGATGTTCCCCATTCAAAAAAACCCCAAAGCAAAACAATCGTGCCGACGGACGAAACCAAAGCTATTACTATTTCCTTCAAGGAATTGAAACTGCTGGTAACTGCCTCTGCCCCGGTTGGCGGGGTAGGTTGCGTCGCAAATGCAACCATCGGAAACATCAACACAGCTGCAGTGATGACAAAACTCATAGCACTCATGTAATACGCTTTTTTACATTCCCTCTCACTTAGCATCTTATAGTTCTTTGCATTTTTTTCATTCTTGTCATTTTTCCTATTAATATGTCCCATACACCTAGTCCTCCCTGTTTATAAACTTTCCGGACAGTACTGCTCCACCGCCGCCAATAATCACGACAATTCCCCAGAAAATTAAGCCCTTAAAAGCTTCTACACTCTCCGGTAAATGTCCTTTTACAATAAAAGCAATAATAAAGGCTGCGATTGCGATGACTATCATCACAACCACAGCCAGTGGATTCATTTGTCTTCTCATAATTTTTCCTTTCTCAATTCAACATCAATTCCACAGACGATATTCCTCCATTAATTAGTGTTACTTTGATGGAATATCCGCTGTATACGTATGTAACAACACCTTTACCTTCTGTACTCTCAGCATTTTCTGAGACACGATTCTCTGCATTTTGAAACACTGCATCTACCTCCGAAATATCTTGTCCCTGATGTAATCCAAAACATGTAGTCTCAGGTGTAGCCAAACCAATAGAAACCTGTGTTACAGTTCCTTCTGCCGTCTTATACAGATAAGCACTGGAGCCAGCAGCATCATAGAGACTTTGCACAATCAAATCCGGATTAGCAGAATCCTGATTTTCTCCAATCATCTGCCAACCATTCTGTAACAGATCATCTGTGTGAACCGGGAAATTGAAAATTACTCCATCTAACTCAAAAGTCGTGATAGATGTGGAATTATCGCTTTCCTGATTATCAGTTGCAGATGGGTCTTTTTCTTGCTCCACATTTTCATCATTAGATTCATCTGTTACGGTAGGCTCTGATACGCTAGATTCAAATGTAGACGACTCTACAACCACAGATTCTGTTGTAGAGGAGTCTGTTACCGTAGATTCTTTTGTAGGAACCTCTGTTGCCAGATTTTCTCGTAACCACGGCACAATGGTTGTCCGTATAGGAAAGAATCCTGTTACAACCAAAAGCACCCCAAGAATCACTGCTGTTACAACTACTTTCATCAGATTCTTCTTTAATCGCTTCTGAACATTTTTCAAATCATCAATTTGCTTTTTCTGTTCTCTGACTAATTCAGGGAGCTTATTTACATAAGGATCCATCCTTTTTACTTCATCCTGCCGATTATCTGTCGGCTGTTCCAAATCATTCAATTTTCATTCCTCCTGACATAATAAAAGCCCCGGCATTACGCCGAGGCTCCACTATTAATTGTTTTCAACCACTCTGTTACTCTTCATCATGATTTACCGGAACACGCTTCACAACTTCAATGTCTATTCCATTCACAGAATACATAGTAGTCTGAAGCTCACCACGGTTCTCACGAATCGCCTTAATGATTTCCTCCATGGGCTTTTCCTCCTTTCCGTTGGTGTTACAGTGCCCAAGAAAATGAAACGTGAATGTAGAAAAGCGCTTCATTTTCTGTAACAAAAAAGGAACCTGGTATTTCTTACCAAGTTCCTCGTTCCAACTATTCTGATTCTACTGTAACAGACCGCGATTTTTAAAAAAAGGACCATTAGGGGCCATTAAGGACCATTTAGGGCCA
>JAILMB010000070.1 GCA_024692825.1 Lachnospiraceae bacterium
TAATATGCAAGCTTTGGTCCTGAAGTCTGCAATACCCAAGAACTAACTCCACCACCAGAGTTTTTGAATGCAGAACCAAGTTCACCGACCATAAGTGCATAAGGTACAAAATACAGTGCGAACATTAATATCCAGCTAAAAATTACCTGGATACCGTTAAAATAGATAAATCCATTTAAAACATTTCCAAACCCCCATACAGTGGAAAATGCCATAAATGCAAGTGTAGACCACTTGATTTTTTTTGAATCCAAAATATGAATCCTCCCTTTCCTTATTATTTTTTAGCTAAAAAACAAGCCATTCCATTATAAAAGTTATTTGGCAATGGGAAAAATGAATTATATTTGATTCTAAGTGTATAAATATTAAACTTAAATTATTTGTATAAAAAATCTTAGATAAAATGAAAAATTTGTATACAAACAAATTCAAAAGTGTAAAAGTGAAACAAAATAAAAAATTATCAATGTGGAGCATAGTCGTTAAAAAATCTCTGTGATATAATTATTAAACTATGAAAATGCTTGAAGCTACAGGCATAAGAGCTGGTAAATAACGTGAAGTTGCCAGTCAAAGAACTGGTAAATCGCACGTAAAGATAATAAAAGCATGTATATTGCATAGAGTTAAGAGAAAAGCATGTATATCGCATAGAGTTAATAGAAAAGTATGTATATCTCATAGGGGTATGAGAAAAAGTATGAAAATATAGGGGGAGATTATGAGTTTAGTTAAGACAAATGACAATTGTATTGGCTGTAATCGTTGTATCCGCGCTTGCAGTTGCATGGGCGCAAATATCGCAGTGGAAAAGGACAGAGGAAATATCATTGATGTTGATCCTGTAAAGTGTATTGCCTGCGGAGCATGTATTGATGTGTGTGAACATGATGCAAGAGAGTTTGAGGACGACGTTGAAAGATTTTTCGAGGATTTGAAAAAAGGCGTTAAGATTTCGGTATTGGTAGCGCCTGCATTTTTAGCAAACTATCCAAATGACTACGAGAAGTATCTTGGAATGTTGAAAAAGCTCGGAGTAAATCGTTTTATTAGCGTGTCTTTTGGGGCTGACATCACCACTTGGGGATACATCAAATATATTACAGAGCGAAAGTTTTACGGTGGAATTTCCCAACCATGTCCTGCCGTTGTTGGATATATTGAGCGATACACACCTGAGCTTTTGCCAAAGCTTATGCCCGTTCAATCACCAATGATGTGCGCGGCCATTTATGTGAAAAAATATATGAAGCTTGAAGACAAACTTGCTTTTGTAAGTCCTTGTGTTGCAAAGAAAAATGAAATCGATGATCCAAACAACCAGGGATACGTTTCCTACAACCTTACGTTTTCACATTTGGTTTCCTATCTAAAGGCTCATCCGGTGAGCGGATATACACCATATAAGGATGAGATTGAATATGGACTTGGTTCAATTTATCCTATGCCAGGTGGTTTGAAGGAAAATGTGTATTGGCTTCTTGGCGAGGACGCATTGGTTCGTCAGATGGAAGGTGAACATCACATGTATGAATACCTTCAGCGAAACAAAGACATGTTAAAGAGCGGAAAGAATCCATATCTTTTTGTAGATGCATTGAGCTGTACCAACGGTTGTCTTTATGGACCTGGTACAGAGTCTCGAGCATCTTTAGATGAGAGTGTGTTTACCACGATTCAAAAAATTAAGGCAGATTCAAAGAATGAGTCAAAGAAGTCAGCCTGGGGAAGAAATATTCCGCCAAGCAAGAGAATTGCAGCATTAAACAAGCAGTTTGAATTTTTAGATTTAAATGACTTTGTGCGTAAGTATACTGATCGCAGTAGCGAATGCAGTTATAGCATTCCAACGGATGCTCAGTTGGCAGATATTTACAATCAGATGAAAAAAGATACGGAAGAAAAACGCACCATTGACTGTGGATGTTGTGGATATGATTCTTGTTATGATATGGCAGTTGCAATTCACAATGGCTACAATCACATTCATAATTGCGTTCATTACATTAAAGATCGTGCTTATGAGGAAAAAGATCGTGCGATTGAACTTACAGAACAGGTTCAGGCAGCTCAGGAAGAAATGCGTGAAAAGAAGATTTCTTTAGGCGAAGGCATTAATGAAAACTTCCATTCTCTCATGGAATCCATTGGAAATATTGAAAAGACCAGTCAGGATAATGCGGAGCAAACAAATCAGATCACATCTGCCATGACAGAAGTAGAAGAGTTTGCTATTGATTTGAAAAAAGTTCTTTCTGTCATTGAAGAGGATTTGGAGAAATTAAGTGATAATAACTCCGACGTAATCGCCATTTCGTCAAAGACAAACCTTTTAGCATTAAATGCATCCATTGAGGCGGCTCGTGCAGGAGAAGCAGGAAAAGGTTTTGCAGTTGTTGCGGAAGAGATTAAAACCTTGGCAGAAAGTTCTAAGTCTACAGCAGATGACAGTAACCAAAATAACAATGACATTAAGGCTACGGTAGATGAGTTGTTAGAAGAGGCTGGTAAATTGGAAGAGATTGTAGCCCGTGTAAATGATATGGCACAAAATCTGTCCGCCTCATCTACAAAGACGACAGATTCTATCGGGGAGATGTGGGATATCACAGAGAATGTGGAGAATTCCCTCAAGCAAATCCTTGAGGATTAAAAGAGCTCGCGCCTGAATCAGGAATTTCCAAAGGGATAAAAGGGCTCGCGCCTGAATCAGGAATTCCTTGAAGATTGTGAAAAATCTTATATAATAACTACAAAGAATAACAAGACACCCACCTTTTTCTAAAAGGTGGGCGCTTTGTCGTGCAAGGAAGAATTT
>JAILMB010000072.1 GCA_024692825.1 Lachnospiraceae bacterium
GAATATGATTTTTCTGCTATTCTCTATGCCTGGCAGTTGGGACAGGAAAATGCAAATGCATTAGGAAATATTTTATCCGGAAAAGTGTCACCTTCCGGGAAATTAAGTGATACCATTGCAAGAAAGTATGAGGACTATTCATCCGCCGGCAATTTTGGTGGAAAAGAGTACAACAATTATGAAGAAGGGATTTATGTAGGTTACCGTCATTTCATCAGTTTTTGCAAAGATAAAATACTATATCCCTTTGGATTTGGCCTTTCCTATACGGATTTTTCTATAGAAGTAACAGAAGCCTCAGATGATTTTGTAAAATGTGTGGTTAAAAATACCGGCAATTACGCCGGAAAGGAAGTGGTACAGGCTTATATAGAGGCTCCGGAAGGAAAGCTAAAAAAAGCAAAGCTGGTACTGGTAGGATACGCTAAAACAAATCTTCTTGCTCCGGGAGAAAGTGAAGAGATACTTGTTTCCTATAGCAGAAAGGATTTTGCTTCTTTTGATGAAGATGGAATCAGTGGATATAAAAATGCTTTTGTTTTAGAAAACGGTGAGTATGGTTTATTCGTTGGAACAGATTCCCTTCACAATGAATCCGTTCACAGCTTTTTTGTGGATGAGACACAGTGTATAGAGCAGTGTTTGGATATAGATGCATCTACAAGAAGAGAACGGATTCTATCTGATATTCCAAAGGAAATACCCCAAACAGGTGATCTGGGTATAAAACTGATAGATGTAAAAAAAGGAAAATACTCTATGGATGAGTTTATAGCTCAGCTTTCGGATGAAGAGCTTTGCGATATCAATAGAGGGGAAGGGGCTATGGACAGTGCTTTGGGAACTCCTGGAAATGCGGGAGCTTATGGTGGAATAACAGAGTCTCTACGGAAAAAAGGAATTCCGGCTGTGATTACAGCAGATGGCCCTGCAGGACTGCGAATTAAAAAGTTTACCACACTGTTGCCCTGTGGAACAGCAATTGCCTGTTCTTTCAATGACAAACTGGTAGAGGAACTCTTTACCCTGGTGGGAAATGAAGCGGTTCATTTTCAGATTGATGTAAATCTGGCTCCGGGAATGAATATTCACAGAAATCCCCTTTGCGGAAGAAATTTTGAGTATTATTCAGAAGATCCTTTTCTCTCCGGACATATTGCCGCTGCAGTTGTTAGAGGTATCCAAACAGGTGGAGCGGTAGCCTGTCCCAAACATTTTGCATGCAACAATCAGGAATACAACCGCAACTACAATGATAGTCGGGTGAGCATGCAGGCACTTAGAGAAATCTATCTGAAAAACTTTGAATACTGTATCAAACTTGGAAATCCAAAGAATTTAATGACAAGCTACAACAAGGTCAATGGTGTCTGGAGTCATTATAATTATGATTTGGTTACAACAGTTTTAAGGAAAGAATGGGGGTATAAAGGAAACGTTATTACGGACTGGTGGATGAGAAAGTCTGTATCGCCGGAGTTTCCGAAGGTAAAAGATAATGCATACCGAATCAGAGCTCAGGTGGACGTTTTGATGCCCGGTAATATGTCTTATATCAAGAAAAAATATAGTTTTGATAAGGATTTATATAAGAGTTTAAAACAGAATGGCGGAATCACAAGAGCAGAATTACAACGGACTGCGAAAAATGTTTTGAATTTTGCCATGACGAGACTTTCATAGGTTGTTTATTTCCACCGTGACGAATTCATAAATTTATGGTAATATATATGGGCTGTTTTTGTGGTGCTTGCAAAGACAGCCCATTCGTGTGTTCGTAACCATCCACACGTAAAACAAAACTAAGGAGATACAAATGAATAAGAAAATGAAACCAGCGCTTTTTATAGCGCAAGCTGCTATGATTGCAGCACTTTATGTAGTGTTAACCTATTTTATCAATGCATTTAACCTTGCAAGTGGAGCCATTCAGGTAAGAATTTCAGAGGCACTTACGATTTTACCTGTATTTACTCCAGCAGCTATCCCAGGACTCTTTATAGGATGTCTTTTATCAAACACCATAACCGGTTGTGTAATTTGGGATATTGTATTTGGAAGCTTGGCAACATTGATTGCAGCAGTAGGAACATATTTACTTCGCAATACGAAGTTTTTATTTACCCTTCCTCCTGTATTTGCAAATGCTATTATTGTACCATTCGTATTAAAGAATGCTTATGGACTTGGTGATGCTTATTGGTATTTATTCATAACAGTAGGACTTGGAGAAGTCCTTTCCGTTTGTGTATTAGGATTTATTTTGAAAAATGTCCTTTCTAAATATGCAAGCGTATTATTCCAACAGGATGCTGATTCGGTATCAAAGGAAGATAAATTAAGAGAGAGCGTAGAGAACGCATAATTTTTAACAACAAGGAGACCAGCAATGAAGGAAGTATTAGATTTAATCAAACAGGAATTGGAATTTGCTTTTGAGGCAAACGGTATTGATACAAAGTACGCATTTGTCTCACTTTCCAATCGTCCGGATTTA
>JAILMB010000110.1 GCA_024692825.1 Lachnospiraceae bacterium
GAAACCAAATATTGAAATTGCAGAAATTTCAGACGACAAAAAATACGGTAAATTCGTAGTTGACCCACTTGAGAGAGGTTATGGAATCACACTTGGTAATTCTCTTCGCAGAATTATGCTTTCTTCTCTTCCGGGTACGGCAGTCAGCCAGGTTAAAATTGATGGCGTTCTTCATGAGTTCGCATCTATTCCGGGCGTAAAAGAAGATGTTACCGAAATAATCATGAACATTAAGGAACTTGCACTTCGCAACAACAATAAGAGTGAAGAAGTAAAGACCGCATACCTTGAGTTTGAAGGAGAAGGCCCTGTAAGAGCTTCTGATATCCGTTTTGATTCAGATATTGAAGTTATGAATCCAGACCTTGTAATTGCAAACTTAAATGGTGGTCCTGATAGCAAGTTATATATGGAACTTACCATTACAAATGGACGTGGATATGTTGGTTCTGATAAGAACAAAACAGATGAAACTCCTATCGGTGTAATCGCTGTAGATTCTATTTACACACCTATTGAGCGTGTAAATATGAAGGTTGAAAACACCCGTGTTGGTCAGGTAACAGACTATGATAAGCTTACTTTAGATGTTTATACAAACGGAACAATTGCTCCAGACGAGGCTGTCAGCCTTGCAGCAAAGGTATTGAGCGAGCACTTAAACTTGTTCATCAACCTTTCTGATGCAGCAAATGACATCGAAATCATGAGCGATGCCCCTGTAGATGGCGGTAAGGATAAGACATTAGAAATGCCTATCGAAGAGTTAGAGCTTTCTGTTCGTTCTTACAACTGCTTAAAGCGTGCAGGCATCGGTACCGTTAAGGAATTATGTGATAAGACTTCAGATGATATGATGAAGGTTCGTAACCTTGGACGTAAGTCTTTAGAAGAAGTACTTCAGAAGTTATCTGATCTTGGTCTTTCACTTAGATCAGGAGATGAATAATCTCCAATAGTAACAGGTTTTTGTAAATCCAAAGAGTGAAAAACCCGACTCAATATGGAATCACCATAAGACCAAAAGGCAGGGGATTCATAGCCAGAAAGTGAGGTAAAAAAATGGCAAAGTATAGAAAATTATCAAGAACTTCATCTCAGAGAAAGGCTCTTCTCCGTAACCAGACAACTCAGTTGTTACAGCACGGAAAGATTGTTACTACTGAAGCTAAGGCTAAAGAAGTAGCTAAGATTGCTGAAGGTCTTATTGCACTTGCAATCAAAGAAAAGGACAACTTCGAAGAAGTTACTGTTCAGGCTAAGGTTGCTCGTAAAGACAAAGATGGCAAGAGAGTTAAAGAAGTTGTAGACGGCAAGAAAGTAACTGTTTATGATACAGTTGATAAGAAGATTAAGAAGGATGCTCCTTCAAGACTTCATGCTCGTCGTCAGATTAATAAAGTTGTTTACACTGTTACTGAAAAGGGTGACAAGAAGCGCGATACTAAGACAGTTGATATCGCAAATAAGCTTTTTGATGAAATCGCTCCTAAGTATGCAGATCGTAAGGGTGGATACACACGTATCATCAAGATTGGTCAGCGTAAAGGTGACGGCGCTTTAGAAGTTGTTCTTGAGTTAGTTTAATCTCATTCAAGATTCTAAAGGTTATAAATGCTTTTAATGGAAAGCGAAGGAACTCATGGTTCTTTCGCTTTCTTTTTTTTATAATAATAATTATGATAGAGGAGTAAATACAAAAGATAGGATTATGAAATGACGACGAAAGAAAAAATCATTGAGGCATTAGAGGCTGCAAAAGGAAATTATATTTCAGGAGAAGAGCTGGCCAAAATTTGTGGGGTGTCTAGAAATGCAATTTGGAAAAATATTACAGAATTAAAAAAGAAGGGTTATATCATTCAATCTGTAAATAATCGTGGTTATATGTTAGAGGTGGAAAATGACATAATTTCCAAGGCAGGAATTCTTCTATACTTACAAAAGGATTATCCTAATGTTTTGAATTCTCTTTCTGTAGTGATGGAAAAGAATATTTATGTCTATGACGAAATCGATTCTACGAATATGGAAACAAAGCGCTTCATACTGACAAATTCCGCTAAGATTGAACATGGTACACTTATTGTGGCAAATTCGCAATCCTTTGGACAGGGACACGGAGGAACGGAATTTGTTTCTCCAAAAGGTGGAATTTATTTTAGTTTGCTTTTAGACCCGTCTAGAATGAACATATCGGCAAAAAAAAATACTAAAATGATATCAAACATTGTATCGAAGGTGCTGGAGAATACCTATCAGGTAGCCGTAAACAGGGCCAAAGACAGCTCTTTATACGTGGAAGGAGAAAAGGTGTGCGGAATCCTTACAGAGGGCATATCGGACTTGGAAACAGGGGTATATACCAGCTATATTGTTGGAGTGGGAATTCGTGCAGAGAAACTAAAAGCCATAAGTGAAATAGAAATAGAGAAAAATAAAATTATAGCGAAAATAATTGGAACCATATTAGAGAATGTCAACCTAGAATAGAAGATGGGTTGACATTCTTTTTTCTTTTTGATATAACTATCAAGGTTAATAACAGAAAGGAAATAGGACTAGTTATGAATGTATTTTTAATTGCGCTATTAATTTATTTGATCGTGTTTATTACCATAGGTATATTGGATTTAAAAAAGATCAAAAGCTTTACAGATTATTCTGTTGCAGGAAAAAATCAAAGCTTATTTGCTGTGGTAATGACATTGCTTGCAACTGTAGTTGGAGCATCAACTACCATAGGTATCACAGATACGGTGTACAGTATCGGATTTCCAGGAATTTGGTGGTTGGCATTTGGAGCCATTGGACTAATTTTACAATCCTTTTTACTCTCAGAAAGGGTTCGCCAGATTAATGCAGACACCTTGCCGGATCTGGCAGGAAAAACAGTAGGAACAGCTGCAGAAAAATTAATAGCAGCAATTATTGTAATCTCCTGGGTGGGAGTAATTGCTGGCCAGCTTGTAGCCATGAACAGTTTGATTACCTTCGCATTAGGTCGAAGCGATAAAGTAATCTTTATGATTGTCTCTATTATCGTGATTTTATATACCACCATTGGTGGCCAAATGTCGGTGGTAAAAACAGATAAGATTCAGTTGGTATTAATCCTCTTTGGAGTGGTTGCATGTATGATTTATTTATATGCCACGAAAGGAGCAGATACACAAAGTGTTACTAAAAACATTGAACTGTTGAATGAAAATTATGGAGTATCAAATTTATTTACACAGTTATTTGTCATTGGTGGTGTGTATTTCTTAGGACCTGATATTATGTCTCGAAACTTTATCTCTAAAGATGGAAAGACAGCAAAAAAATCAGCCCTTAGTGCAGGTGTTATCTTACTTGTATTTTCTGTGGTAATTACCTTAATAGGAATGTGGATTCGATATAACGTAACCCCACAGGAATTGGGAGAAAGTGGAGCACTTATGTACGCCGTTGGCCTCTTGCCCAAAGGACTTGCTGTTCTTTTGATCTTTGGCTTATTATCTGCCATTGTGTCATCTACAGATACATGTATTATCAATGCATCATCTATCTTTGTAAAAGATATTTTGAAAAAGGAAAGCGTGGTAGCAGTACGAATCACAGTTATTGTAATCGGGGGAATCGCTCTTTTGCTAGCTTCCTTAGGAAGAAGCGATATTATGAGTCTTTTAACGGGGGCATATTCCATTTATACCCCGGGCGTTATCTTCCCGTTAGCGGTAGCAATTTATGCATACCATAAGGGCGGTGTGAAAAAAGGTCTTTGGTTATCTGGTGTAGTTGTAGGAGGATTATTTGGTATCATCGGTTCTTATGGCGAAGGATTTTTAGAGAGCTTACAACTTCCTGCAGCCATCTATCAGTATTGGACCTTAATAGGAATGGGATTATCACTAGTGTTGTCACTGGCATCTATAAATAAAAAGGAAATTCAAACAGAAAAGTAGGAAGTAAAGTGGAAGAGAAGTTATTACAACTAGCAGAGGAAATTACAAAAGGAAAGCGATTATCGAGAAGAGATGATGTTGAATTTTTTAAAACCTGCGATTTAAAGGAACTGCAAAAAGGGGCAGATTATATAAGAAACTACTTTGTAGGAAATAAGGTAGACTTGTGTTCTATTATTGCCGGAAAAAGCGGGAATTGCGGAGAAAACTGTAAATTCTGCGCGCAGTCAGCTCATAATCATACGGGCTGCGAAGTGTATGAGTTATTAGATTATGAAAGAATTTATAAAGAGGCAAAGAAAAATGAAGAGGCGGGAGTAAACCGGTTTGCCATTGTTATATCTGGTCATCATCCATCGGAGAAAGATTTTGAATCTTTGGTTTGGATGTATAAAAAGATGAAGGAAGAATTAAAGATCAATCTGTGTGCCTCCTTAGGATTTTTAACAGCAGAACAGTTTCAAAGACTTCATGAGGCTGGTGTAAAAAACTATCATAATAACATAGAAACATCTAGAAGCTTTTTTTCTAAGATTTGTACCACCCATACCTTTGATGAAAAGGTGGAAAACATTAAAAGAGCAAAAGCAGTGGGGCTAAATGTTTGCTCAGGTGGAATCATTGGGTTAGGGGAGACTATGGATGATCGAATCGAGATGGCCTTTGATTTATTTGAATTAGGAATTGGATCAATTCCAATCAATTGTTTAATTCCAATACCAGGAACACCGCTAGAAAACAATCAGAGATTAACAGAAGAAGAAATCTATCGTACAGTAGCAATTTTTCGTTATATAAATCCGGAGGCTGATATTCGCTTGGCAGCGGGAAGAAGCCTTGTAAGAGAAAATGGAAAAGGACTGTTTGAAGGTGGAGCAAGTGCCACCATAACAGGAGATATGTTGACAACAACAGGTGCGACAATAAAAAGTGATAAAGAGATGCTTCTCAAAATAAACCGATTGTAGATAAAAAAGCAGCCTGCATAAAAATGAACTCATTTTTTTGTTTAAAATTTTAAAGACGGAAACTGAATGAATAATTGCGAGTTTCCATAAGAGAAAATAAAATAATCTTATGGAAAGGAAGCGTGGAGATAGGGAGAGGAGTTTCCGAAAGCGGCAAGTCTTTTTTAGGAGGTTTAAATGAAAAAGGGGTTAAAAAGATTTTTAGCAGCAGTTCTTTGTTCCACTATGGTTTTAGGAATGGGAATCACAGCATTAGCAGCCGATGAAAAATCAAATGATGAATTAGTGGCTGAAACTTATGCACAGGTTTTGTCAGGCCAAACAGTAACCTATGATGATGCATCTGATATGGCTCGTCTTGTACAGATTGGATATTCCGATGTGCAAACACAAGGACCCATTGTAATTACAAAAGGAGAGCTTAAGACGAAAACATGGTGGTGGTATACAACAAAAGAGGTTTATGTTGTAACCCTATCTGGTACAGACACAGATGCAGAAAACCAGTCAACAGGATGGTGGACCGATTTATTAGTAGGATTTGAACAGGATAATAAATATATTACAAACATTCGAAAAGCAATTGTAAATAATATTCCATCTGGTTCAAACTTAATTTTTGCAGGACATTCCCTAGGCGGAATGGTGGCACAGCAGGCAGCCAGTGATGATACCATTAAGAATAACTATAATGTATTAAACACTGTATGCTTTGGTTCTCCTGTCATCAACGGATTTTCCCGTGAGGGAACTGTAAAGCGATTAGGTGATACAAAGGATGTTGTGCCTTACTTATCCCTAACCACATTTACCAATGTAATCTGGCAGGCCGCTGGATTGAATCGTGAAAATGGTGGATATGGAACTACTGTTTCAGAATTAAAAAAAGCACATTGTGAAAGCTATCAGAGAGAATCTGTTTGGGGTGCATATGATGTTACTGGAACAAAAAATGGTTCTACAACACTTACATTAGATTTTAGTACTACTAAGATTTATGCATCACCGGTTACTATTACTGAATAAAATTTTTTTGCAGCCTTCGGAGAAATCCGAAGGCTGTTTTTTATTGGAAATAAAGGGATTTCGTTGAGTTTTACAGATAAATCAGATACAATAATTTTCATGAATAAAAAGGTACAAAAAACATTAGAATTTTATAAAATTATAGATCTGTTGGCAGCTTGCGCAACCTCAGATGCAGGGAAAAATTTTTGTGAAAAGATTAAGCCCCTTAAGGATATGGAGGAGATAGAAAAACATATCAAAGAAACAGGGGATGGCTTAACAAGGATTTTTAAGTACGGAGAGATTTCTTTTGCAGGAATAACAGAGATGGTTCCTTTTGCGAAGCGACTTGAGATAGGTAGTTCCCTAAATACAGGGGAACTTCTTTTGGTGTCTAATTTACTTGGAGTAGCAAAAAAGGCAAAAAACTTCGGATCTTCAGATGCAAGAGGAAACGAAATTCATGATAGTCTAACGAGATATTTCGATGAGCTAGAACCGGTGGAGAGTCTCTATAAAGAGATTACAAGATGCATTTTGTCCGAGGATGAAATCGCAGATGAGGCTTCCCCGGAACTTCATTCCATCCGTAGAAGTAAAAATAGAGCCAATGAAAAAATTAGAGCAGAATTAAACTCTATGCTTTCAAAGCCTTCTGTAAGAGATTGTTTGCAGGATACGGTTATTACTACAAGAAGTGGAAGATACTGTTTGCCTGTAAGAGCAGAGTATAAGTCTGTCATTTCTGGTATGGTTCACGATCAGTCTGCTACAGGGCAGACCCTCTTTATTGAACCTATGGCAGTGGTGGCACTGAATAATGAAGTGCGGGAATTAGAACTGAAAGAAAAGGAAGAAATCGCAAAGATTTTAAAAGAACTCTCCCTTCGCGTTGGGGAGCATATGGAAGAATTAAAACAAAATTATTATCTGTTATCCCGTCTCGATTTTATTTTTGCAAAAGCAACTTTAGCAAAGCAGATGGAGGGAAGTGCGGCAACACTTAAAAAAGATGGAGCAGTAGTATTAAAATCTGCACGACATCCTCTTTTAGATAAAAAAACCGTGGTGCCAATTAGTCTAACCTTAGGAGACGGCTTCCATACGTTAATTATTACCGGTCCTAATACCGGTGGAAAAACAGTAGCTTTAAAAACCGTAGGACTATTATCTTTAATGGCCTTGTCGGGGTTGTATATACCGGCAAAGGATGGGTGTGAGATTCCGGTATTTTCGGAAATTTATGCGGATATTGGGGATGAGCAAAGTATTGAACAATCCTTATCCACCTTCTCATCTCATATGACAAACATTGTCCACATTTTAGATGGGCTGCAAAACAAGAATCATGGATACGCGCTGGTATTGTTTGATGAACTTTGTTCTGGAACAGATCCTAATGAAGGAGCAGCTCTTGCTACTTCTATTTTAGAAAAGGTTTATGACTGTGGTGCTCTTTGCATGTCAACAACTCACTATGCAGAGTTGAAAATGTACGCACTTTCTACAGAAGACGTGGAAAACGCCAGTTGTGAATTTGATGTAGAGACGTTGTCTCCGACCTATCGCTTGCTGATTGGTGTGCCGGGAAAGAGCAATGCCTTTGCAATTTCTAAGAAGTTGGGATTGTCCGATGAAGTGCTTTCTGTAGCGAAGGAACACATGGATGAGACAGATAAATCCTTTGATAATCTGTTTGTGGACTTAGAACAAAAACGTGTGTCTATGGAAAAGGAAGCAGAAGAAATTGCCCGTCGAAGACAAGAAGCGGAGGAATTGAAAAAGTCCTACGCAGATAAAATGGAGAAGTTAGAAGAACGGAAAGAAAAAATTCTTCGGGAAGCAAATGAAAAAGCATCCAATATTTTACAGGATGCAAAGAATAATGCGGATTCTGCTATTCGAAATATTAATAAGTATGGGGATATGAATCCCGATATGTCAAAACTGGAACAGGAGAGAGCAAAACTTGGAAAGAAGTTAAAAAATACTCAGTCAAAATCTGTTCGTCCGGTGGAAAAACCAAATCACAAAGCTCCAAAAGCAAAGGATCTTCGCATAGGAGATGCTGTAAAAGTGGTGTCTATGAATTTGACAGGAACGGTTCATACCCTTCCAAATGCCAAGGGAGATTTGGAAGTACAGATGGGAATTATGCATACCAAGGTAAATATTTCAGATCTTGTTTTATTGGAAGAAAATAATCCTTATGCAAAGCCTACGAAGAAACAAAGAAAAGCAGGAATTGCTAAGGGAGCAGGTGCGTTTAATAAGTCAGCTACCATATCTGCAGAAATTCAGCTTCTGGGTATGACGGTAGACGAGGCTATTGTGACTTTGGATAAATATTTGGATGATGCTTATATTTCTCATTTGGGACAGGTGAGAGTAGTTCATGGAAAAGGAACAGGAGCACTTAGAAATGCGGTACACGATTTCCTTCGCCGAAATAAAATCGTCGCCTCTTATCGTTTGGGAGAATATGGAGAAGGTGACGCTGGAGTAACCATTGTAACCTTCAAAGAATAACAGGAAATTTCTTATGAAATTTTCTGAGAGTGAATGGAATTCGAAGGACAAGTTTGATACAATAATAGTTCCTTATGAAAAGCATAAGGTTAGAAAGTTGAAGAAATTAATATGCGTTTTTTAAATGAATTAAAAGAAGGAGATAAGATAAAAGAA
Organism: Lachnospiraceae bacterium; assembly: GCA_024692825.1. Classification (GTDB taxonomy): domain Bacteria; phylum Bacillota; class Clostridia; order Lachnospirales; family Lachnospiraceae; genus JAILEN01. The sequence goes on from JAILMB010000110.1 coordinate 8,609, forward strand.
ATCTATCTCTGCAAGAGAGTCTCCAGTGGCCAGACAAAGGCTGGGAAGACCTATTGGAATGTAACATTACAGGATAAAACCGGAACCGTGGATGGCAAGGTTTGGGATCCTGATAGTCCTGGTATCTGTGATTTTGAGGCAAAGGATTATATTTGGGTATGTGGTGATGTCACATCCTTTAATGGTATGATGCAGATGAATATGCGTCAGGTGAAAAAGGCTTCTGAAGGGGAGTATTCACCAGAAGATTATTTACCATGCTCGGAACGAAATGTGGATGAAATGTATGGAGAATTAATGACGCTGATCAATAGCATTCAAGCTCCATATATGAAGAAGTTACTGTTGACCTTCTTTGGGGATGAAAGCTTTCAAAAAGCTTTTTGCTTCCATTCTGCTGCAAAGAGTGTTCACCATGGATTTGTGGGTGGACTTTTAGAACATACACTTAGTGTGGCTCAAAATTGTGATTTCTTTGCAAAACACTATCCATATTTAGATCGGGATTTATTAGTGACAGCAGCTATTTGTCATGATATCGGAAAAATTAAGGAACTGTCTCCTTATCCGGATAATGATTATACAGATGAGGGACAGTTATTAGGTCATATTGTAATTGGTGCGGAAATGATTCGGGATGTAGTTCGTACTATTCCGGAATTTCCAAAGGTAAAGGCTAATGAATTAGTTCACTGTATTTTATCTCATCACGGAGAATTAGAATATGGTTCACCGAAAAAGCCAGCCCTTGCTGAAGCGGTAGCTCTTAGCTTTGCAGATAATATTGATGCGAAGATGGAAACCATGAAGGAAGCGCTAAACACTCCAACTCAGGGAATCGAGTGGCAGGGATATAATAAGTTTTTGGAGACGAATATTCGTCGCACCTCAAAAGAAGAGGTATAAATGAAGAAGAACGATACTTTTGAAATAACAATTGAAGATGTATCTGTAAACGGAGAGGGCATTGGACACTTTGAT
>JAILMB010000111.1 GCA_024692825.1 Lachnospiraceae bacterium
GCAAATCCTTTTCAACAATGTAAATCAGTTTAACTCGAAAGAAGGAATTAATTATGAGCGAAAAGAAAATCCTAACACTTGAAGAAAGAATTGAACACCACCGTAAAATGGCATACAGCTATTACAGTGCCTATGACAAAAAGGCCGTAAAAGACGGCTCCACTTATGATGAATGGGTATTTGCAGATGACGCAAAATACTGGTCACCATATTTCGGAGATAATGTTATTGATTTAAAAACCTACCCTATCACTGTACAGGGTTCCGCAACAATGGAAGCCCTTACATACTCTTTAACTCTTCCAGACTGGAAGCCACTTGGATTCCACTGCTGGCCTTCAGACAACGGTTTTGTTATGCAAAGCCACTTTGGCGGACATACTGCTGATGGAGAATTAAAGGATTTCTACGCTTATGGATTTGTTGAAACAAACGAATATGGCGAAATTACAAGATGGGAAACTCATGTAAGCCCTGAATACAATAACTTCTTAGACTTAACCATTGGTGTACATGGACCATTTAAAGACGGTCCGGAAGCATATATGAAGGCAGTTATGGCAAAACTTACTTCTGCCGGAATTAACGTACAAAACTATCTATAATCTCTTCACATAAAAAACTCCCGGAGAATCAAGTTCCTCGTTTTCCATACGTATCCTTGATTTTCCGGGAGTAATTTTTTATAAAATGATATTCTTTTGATTTCCATTCATCCAGGTATTCTTTGCCTCATCTATTAGTACCTTTTCGTCTGTGGACTTGGGATAAGAAACAAATTCCACACCTTTCGCTTCAAAAGGTGCCTTTTTTTCATTTAATTCTTCTTCAGAAATCGCTTTAGATTAATCCCGAAAACACGCCACACCATACAACGGTTAATAGGCCGCAAACTACAATAGATAACCCGCTAATAGCGCCTTCTACTTCTCCCAATTCAATTGCCTTAGCTGTTCCTAGGGCATGAGAAGAAGTTCCGATTGCCACTCCTTTTGCCACAGGCTCTTCAATATGAAATATCCTGCATAAAGGTTCTGCCACTACATTTCCTAAAACACCGGTTAAAATAATAGCCGCTATGGTAAGAGATACATATCCGCCGATTTCTCCACTAATATCCATTCCAATAGCTGTAGTAATTGACTTTGGCAAAAAGGACACATACTCTGCATGATTAAATCCAAAACTTATGCTAAGAGCTAACACACTTAAAACAGAAGTTAAACTTCCAATGCCGATTCCTAACATAATGGCCTTAAAGTTTTTCTTTAAGATTTCTAGCTGTTCATAGAGTGGAATGGCTAGACTGACCGTTGCAGGGGTTAATAAATAACTAATAAAATCTGCAGTTTCATAATAGGTGTCATAATCCACATTTAATAGTAACAATGAAACAATAACTAAAATACTAGAAATTAATATCGGGTTAAAAACAGCCAGTTTTGTATATTTCTTTAACAGGGCTCCTATACCATAGGTGACCAAAGTAATAACTGCTCCAAAATAAGCAGAGTTTACAAAGAATTCTCTCATGACTCTGCCACCTCCAAATCGAGCTTAGCTTCTTTTTTTCTTCGAATCATTTTTTGACTTACCAGTCCCGAAACCACCATTACAACCAAAGTGGTAAGAATGATCAACACCACATATGCCACTAAATTCACAGAAATGATTCCCCACATATCCATAAGGCCAACTGCTGCCGGTACAAACATAATCGGCATAACCTTAATTAAAAAATGCGCTGTTTCTTTTACTGCTTCCAAAGGAATCGCCTTTGTCAACAAAAGGAGAAACATTAACACAATTCCATAGACACTTGCCGGAATGGTTAGTGGAATCACATGATGTAAAATCTCTCCGATGAAAGAAATTGTAATAATAATTCCAAATTGTTTTAAGTACTTCATAATTTATTCAATCATTCCCATCTAAATAGTTTTATATTTTTTCAACCCAACCATTATAGCAAGGATTTTTATCTAAATATTCACAAAAATATATCTCTTTTCATCC